>JAIJEI010000264.1 GCA_022739095.1 Bifidobacterium sp. | reverse complement strand
GCGGGACTGGGCAACCCCGGCAAAAAATATGAGGACACGCGGCACAACATGGGCTTCATGACCGCCGACGTGCTCGCCGAACGTTGGACGGTGAACTTCGCCGATCACAAGGGCTTGGCCATGCTCGGTAAAAGCGTGATGAACCTGGACGGCCGCACCGTCAAGTTCTTTCTGGCCAAGCCGCTGACTTATATGAATGATTCCGGCAATGCGGTGGCTTCCATTAGCGCCTATTACCAGATCGAGCCCGACCATATCGTGGTGATTCACGATGACATGGACTTGGAATTCGGCCGTATCAAGGTCAAAGCAGGCGGCTCCGCAGGCGGCCACAACGGCATCAAGTCGATTGACCGTTCCCTCGGCACGCCGAAATACGCGCGTGTGCGCATGGGCGTTGGTCACTCCAAGCGCGGTGCGAACGCGCATGACAACACGGTGAACTGGGTGCTGGGCGGATTCGGTCCGGACCAGCGCAAGCAGCTGCCCGAATTCCTGGCTGACGGCGCCGACGCCGCCGAGGACATCATCTTCCACGGTCTTGCCAAGACCCAGGAGAAGTTCAATGGCCGGTGAGGCGACGCACCCGGACCTGATCAACGGCTCACTGGTAGGCATCCTGTCTGAGCTGGAACAGGACAAGACCTTCCTGAAGCTCGCCGCCGGCGACATCGAGGCTTCGGACGACGTCGACAACTCCGTTCTGGCCGGCATCCCCGAAGGCTTGCGCCCGGCTTTGGCCGCCGCCATCAGGCAGGGTGTGGTCGGCAAACCCGGCAAGCCGGTCGTGCTGGTCGTGGCCTCCGGCCGTGAAGCCGAAGAGACCGTGGGCTCGCTGCGCTCTTGGTATGACGGTGACCCGAACGACATCGCCCAGCTCGAAGCCTGGGAAACCCTGCCGCACGAGCGTCTGAGCCCGCGCGCGGACACCGTGGCCAGCCGCATGGCCGTGTTCCGCAGACTCAAGCATCCGAGCGATACCGATCCGATGTTCGGCCCGATTCGCATGCTCGTCATGCCGATCCGCTCGCTCATCCAGCCGGTCGTCCAAGGACTGGGCGACGTCGAGCCGCTCGTGTTCACCGTGGGGGAGGACCTGCCCCTCGACGAAGCCGCCAAACGTCTGATCGAAAACGCCTACACGCGCGTGGACCTGGTCATGGACCGTGGCGAATTCGCGGTGCGCGGCGGCATCCTCGACGTGTTCCCGCCCACCGCACCGCACCCGGTGCGCATCGAATTCTTCGGCGACGAAATCGACACCATCAAGGAATTCCACGCCTCCGACCAGCGTAGCTACGGCGACGGTCTCAAGACCATCTGGGCCACCGCATGCCGTGAACTGCAGCTGACCGACGCCGTGCGCGCCCGCGCCAAAGCCCTAGTCGGTTCGATTCCCAATGCCGAGGACATGCTCGAATCCATCGCCAACGCCATTCCGGTCGAAGGCATGGAATCCCTGATACCCGAGCTCGTGGACCATCTGGAACCGGTGGGATCCATGCTGCCCAAGCACGCTGTGATCCTCCTGAGCGATCCGGAGAAACTGCGCCGCTCCGCCGAGGATCTGGCAAAAACCGCGAACGAGTTCCTGGCCGCCAGCTGGCATGTGGCCGCCTCCGGCCACGGCGCCGGCGCGCCCATCAGCTTCGACGAAGCCAGCTTCC
>JAIJEI010000263.1 GCA_022739095.1 Bifidobacterium sp. | reverse complement strand
CTTGCTGGCTGTAGGATTCACCGGTGCCGCGTTGGTGCCCTCCATGGTTGGCAAGGCCATATTTGTGGCCTGCTCGGTACTGGCATTGCCCGCGGGCAATGCGGTGCTTGGAAGCCTCAGCAATACCTTGGTGGGCAAGGACAAGCTCGGCCGCGTCGGGGCGGGCAGCATGGTGTTGCAATACGGTGCGTATGGCGTGGCCGTGGCACTCGCCGGCTGGGGTATGCAGACCATCGGCTACGGTCCGACCTGCCTGATTCTGGCCGCCGTGCTGGTGGCCGCCGCCCTCTATGCGCTGACGATGCGCAGCCTCGTCACCCTGCCCACGCCGGACCGCTGGGCCGAGCACATCCAGCGCTGGGGCATCGCCCAGTTCTGATGGGCGCCTGCGGCGGTGTTTACAGCGGCAGCAGATCGCTCAGATCGTCGCGCTCGCCGACCGCGCTGATATGGCCGGCGTCCTTTTCCTCCGCCCAGGTGGTGATGCCGCAGGCCAGTCGCAGCCAGACTTCCGGGTCCAGTTCGATGACGTCCGGCGGGGTCAGGTTATGCGGGTCCGATTCCGGGCCGTCCAAGATTTTGACCGCCCCCCACGGCGCGACACGTACCTCCACGCCAGGGCCGGGTGCGCGCCGCTCCAGCAGAAACAGCGAGTAGCGCACAGCCATCGCCCATACCGGGCGCGGCAGAACGGGGGAGGTGGTCAGGCGATGTGGTGTGTTGTCGGCCAGTTCCAGGGCTGCGGCACGCCATTGCACCAGTGCGTCGTGCCCGCGTTTCAAGTCTTTTTCGAGAATTACTGCCATATGCTCCATCATGGCACCGGCACGCGAAACTGCAAGGTATGCAAACGATGGCATACCGTAGGATGCGGAACCGTGAGACATGTGATACGCTCTCAATGAGAACGTATGCAAGAACGCTCCACCATCGTCGTTACGGAGAGTTCATGCTTGCGTCTATGCGACGATACCTATCGCGCGGCATAATAATTACGGGCACTTATCCCGGAAGGAAAGTCAGAATGACCGAAATTACCGCACCGAAGTCTCCCGTCACGGCGGAACAGTTCGCCGACGAGATTCGTGAACAACTCAAATACACCCAGAACGTCACCGCCGAGCAGGCCACTGCCGCCGACGTGTATGTCGCCGCATCCAAGGCCGTGCGCGACCACCTTGCCGACTCTTGGTTCAAGACCCAGGCCGACACCGTCAACGGCAACACCAAGGCCGTCGGCTACCTGTCCGCCGAGTTCTTGATGGGCAAGCAGCTGGAGAACGCACTGCTGAACGCCGGTCTGACCGACCAGTTCGACAAGGCTGTGGAAGCCCTTGGCTTTAAGCCGAAGGACATCGTGGACGCCGAATACGAGCCGGGCCTCGGCAACGGCGGCCTCGGCCGTCTGGCCGCCTGCTTCATCGACTCCCTCGCCTCGCTGGGCGTGCCGGCCTTCGGCTACGGCATCCAGTACAAGTACGGCATCTTCAAGCAGAAGTTCGACGAGAACGGCAAGCAGGTCGAAACCCCGGATTACTGGTTGGCCAACGAAGAGCCGTGGGGCCACATCGACTACAACCGCGATCAGAAGGTCTCCTTCGGTGGCAAGGTCGTCGAAAACGCCGACGGCACCAAGACCTGGGAACCGGCCTGGTCCGTGCGCGCCGTGCCGGTGGACTACATGGT
>JAIJEI010000059.1 GCA_022739095.1 Bifidobacterium sp. | reverse complement strand
GGCTTGCCGGTGTTCATCGAGGAGCGGCACAGCTTGAACTGGTATTCCACCTGGGAGACGCGGTTGCCGCTGATGGCGCTCAGCACGGTCTTCTCGAAGCCGAGCTTCTCGTAGTACTGGTAGTAGGCGTCGTTCACGAGGGTGGCACCCTTGGCAGCGTCGCCACCCTCGTAGGCCTTGTAGGCGTTGTCCAAGATCGGAAGCATCGCGTCCGCGACTTCCTTCCAGGTCTTGGCCGTTTCCTTAGTGCGCTTCTTCTTGGCGTCGAGCTCCTTGCGCTCCTTGGCGATCTGCTTCTGGAGGTCTCCGGAGTACTGCTTCGGGTTGGCGAGGCTGGTGTTGGCGTCGAGCTGCTGGGCCGTGGCGTCAAGGTCGGCGGTCAGGTCGTTGACCTTATGGGTGAGCCGATCGCCCTGGCCTGACGTGAACACCTGGCTTTGCAGGTCTTGGAAGGCCTGCTGCTGCGCGGTCTGCTTGTCTGCGCCGATGGTGTCGCTCACCACTTTGTTGAAGTTGGACGTCACGTAGACGGTGGTGTATGCAGCCCCGAAATCGGACTTGGCACCCATTGGGTTGCCATCCTTGTATTCCTTAAGGCCTTCCTGCAACTGCGCTTCGACGGCCTTGGCAACGTCGGCCCAGGTCGCGTAATCGACGCTGGTGGTGTCGTCGCTCTTGACGGTGGCAGCAGTGGCAGTGGTTGCCGGCGTCACGGCGAACGCGGACTGCGGAATGATGGCGGAGGGGAGGAAGGTCGCGGCGATCATCGCAAACAGAAAAACGATGGCCGCAAATGCACGAGCCGAGACCGTGGCCGACTGCTGACGACCGGTGCTGCCCGACTTCGCGCACACGCGAGAAACGGCAACGCGCGTATCACGTTTCCGAATCGTGTTCATTTCCGCGGACTGCGCGCAGGCGCGACGAACCATGCTGAATTCCTCTCACTTCAAGTACTCGAATGGTCCAAAACTAACTATGAACTCTATAGAAAAAAATTTTTGAACAACAGTCTTGATTTTTCGACGGGTGCGAGGTAATAGGAGAGACGTCTTAGTGCTTTTAACCCCGTAGTTATTTCACTATCTGAGATAACTATGCTCAGAGAGGATGGCTTTCCCGGAATGTGAACGGTAACACCACAAAAATCGGCAACGTGAGAAATACCGGAATCGGATACCAAAATAGTGCCACGGGTGAGGCATACAGCGACAGCACCGTGAATGCCAGCAAGCCGTAAGCGGCCAGTGCGGGGCCGTAGCGTCGTCGCGCAGGCCGCACCACCAGCGCAAGACCTGTGGCCAGCGGAATCCACGTGACGTACAGGGCCATCGAAGTCAGCAGATTGCCTTTACGAACACCGACATGACCATCCGAACGCGCCCACCGATGAATCGTCCGCAATATGTTTTTCTGCCATTGCGGCTTGCCGGAGGTACCCCTCAGCGGCGCAAGGTCATGTTCGATGGCGGCAAGTCGTTCGGCCGCCACTGTATCGGCATCGCCGTCGGAAGTATGCCCCCAAGCACCTTCGGGCAGGAAAGACGCCCATTGCCTGAGATAGCCAGGCGTGAACAGGTAGTCGGAATCAGTGGGGTACGCGAAATTGACGCGCGGGTCCCACCATCCGCGAGTTACCCCGGCATAGGCCGTGGCATATTCAACCGGATGCGCGAGGCCGAGCTGCACCCAGACCTGCAGGGCCGCGAGTTGTTGCGCCGCGGTTGGCCTAGGGTGCTCGCGCAGAGTGCGGAAGGTCTCATCGGTGCGGTGCGGGTTGATGCCGGTGGCGGCCCAGTCGAGGTCCATGATTGCGTTCAGTCGCTGCCGCTGAACCTTGTCTATCGCACTGGGATCATCGTGCGCGAGCCGGGCCACGGGCTGGGTGACCAGGCCCCACACCTCACGTCCGGGCGACCGATTCGCATGCGTGGCGGCCGCGCTTAATGGCGTCCACACGCCCTGCGCCACAACGATGGCAACCGCAAGACACGCGAACGCACGACGCCGCGCGCCTTTGGGCGTGCAGACGGCGAGCAAACAGCAGCCGGCGCATAGCACGATTATGAGCGCCGTCCGCTTGGAGACGATGGTGGCGAACAACAGGATGACGAACGCGAATGCCACCGGGCGGCGAGCCAGTACCGAGCCGCGCGTCAGACAAGCCTCCACGAATAGCACGGCCAACGGCAGGTAGAACACAGTGTGCAACGAGTCCTTGCCCATCGTGGTGATTGCGCCGACCACCACATAGTTGGTGGCAAGATAGACGAGGCCGAGACCGATGAGCCAGCGCGGCGAGCCGATTTTGCGGATGTAGCACAGCAGAAGCGCGCACCCAGCGGCGAGTAGGGTGGCTTGGGCGAGGGTGTACAGGGCCTGCCCGATCAGAGGGGAGCCGAGTGCGCTACCGATATGCCAGAACAGGCCGAACGTGAGCGTATCAAACAGCGGATGCTGGGTGTAGTAGTGGTGCAGACCGGACGATTGCAGATATTGGGCAAGCGTATCGTCGCGCATCGAACCCGGCCAGGTGAGTATGAGCCACGGCAGCCAGGCGATAGCGAGCGTGAGCAGGTAAGGGAGGAATCGCGCGCGCAGCGATGTGGATAACGTGGTCGGGCGGCGGGCCGTGAGCCAACTAAGGATCGCGGATATGCTGCGGTACGTCTTTGAGTGTTTCTTGGATTGGCGCGACCGGCCGCCATGTGCTGCGGTTACGTCGGCCGCTGTCCCCTCGTTCATGACTCAACAGCCTAGGCGCGATTGCGGGCGCGCGCCGGGCGAACATCGAAAATTCACTCGGACACGGTGATTTCTTTACCGGGGGTTGTGTAGGTGCGCGCGGGTGTGTGGGCCCTGCACAAGCATGCGGTCCTTTGTTGCGCGGGACTTTCCAGTGAGTCTTTCACCTGCAGTCATCATTCTTCACATCCGCGCCGCGACACGCGCCACGCCGAATCGTGCACTTATCCGAAACCTGTGGTAACTTATTCGAGTTGCCTGCGGAACACAGTTCAACTGCGCGCTGCAAAGCATGGAGGATTCGCCTAGTGGTCTATGGCGCACGCTTGGAAAGCGTGTTGGTGTAACAGCCTCACGAGTTCGAATCTCGTATCCTCCGCATCAGGGTTTTGGTTTAACACCAAAACCTTTTTTGTTTTCCAGAAACGGCGGAATTGCAACGATTCCTTGAGTGGTAGCAGATTTCACAGAATCTCCTTGAAGCACCGTATGGACACTCCTTTCACGGTAGAATCAATGGTAGATGCCGTGGTCCAATTCCAACAACGCGGTTTTCTACCACTTACCACTCTTCGGATACCGCTCAAGGAGACGATATGGCCAAAGGCAAACGCCGCAGGTTCGGCTCCAGCATCGAGCGGAAAAGCAAGTCCACCGGGACCACGTATTACGAAGCCCGCTACCAGCCCCCAATCGGGGCATATGCGAAATGGCCGAATCTACCGAAGCACATCACCAAGAATTTCCCCGAAGGCTTCGAATCCGAAGCCGAACGATGGCTCATCGACGCGGAACGCGCCATACAGCTTCAGGCATGGGAGCCGCCGCAGGTGTCGGCTAACACGAACGCGGCCTCCCGCGTTACTTTCGCCGAGTACGCCGCCGATTATGTGGAGAGCCGACGCAAGCGCAACGGGGATCCGTTGGAACGTACCACGAAGGAGAAGTACGCGCAGTATCTACGTGACTATCTGCTCCCGGTGCTTGGCGGCAAAATGATGGGAAGCATCACTTCAAAGGATGTTCAGTCCTGGGCGGACACCATGGTTGTCGGCCCGAATGGAGAAGGAGCCGTAATCAAGCGCAAGGTCTGGGAGCTGCTGAGCGCGATTTTCAAGCATGCGTGTACGACGCCGCTGGATGACACCGGCATGACCATGCTCAAGTCCTCCCCCGTGCTGATCACCGTC
Source organism: Bifidobacterium sp. (assembly GCA_022739095.1). Taxonomy (GTDB): domain Bacteria; phylum Actinomycetota; class Actinomycetes; order Actinomycetales; family Bifidobacteriaceae; genus Bifidobacterium. Next base: position 6,785 of record JAIJEI010000059.1, on the reverse strand, counting down.
GATAAGCCCACCTCCGAAATCGCGTACGGCGATGTAACCATGGAGGAGCTGAAGACGCTGTACGAGGCCATGACGCCCAGACTCGCCGCCCTCGTATATCTGATCGGTATGACCGGTATCCGCCCCGGCGAAGCCTACGCACTCCAGCGCAGGGATGTAGAGCTGGCGGATGACCTGTCCAGCGGCCGCCTGCATATCATCAAGGCGGCGAAACCCGTGCGAGAGATCGATCCGGAAACCGGAGAGGCCCACCGGCGAATCATTGTGGGAAGAACAAAAACCCGTTTGAGCGTGCGGCATTTCGATATCCCGGCTTCGCTCGCCAAGGTGCTGAACCGTCACATGAACACTTTCGTGCCCGACGAACCGGAGGCGTATCTGTTTACTGGCGAGCGGACCGGCACCATCATCGACGATCAGAGCGTACGCAACGCATGGTATCGGGCGCGCAAAAGCGTGCCACATCTCGATGAGAAGAAGATACGTCTCTACGATTTGCGACATCGCGCTGCAAGTGTGATGAAGACGTTCACCAGCTCGGATAAAACGGTCATGTCCATCATGGGGCACAGTCAGCTCGCCACCGATTTGCATTATCAGCATGCGCTTTCCAGCGAGCGGGAGAAGATCGTGGACGGTATGGAGCGAGATTTCATAAGCGCCCAGCAGCATTCGTCCACCATCGAAAAATCCTCCACGGACTCGGCCACAGGCTCCTCCGCCCTGTTAACCCAGCAAGCCACTGATTCTTCTGATGAACTGCGTACTCTTGCCAAGACGTTGGAGAGCATGGCTCCGGACGTTCGTCTGACCGTTCTCAAAAACCTTGACACTGGCAAGCTAACGCGCGTATTGGCATTGTTTTCGGCCGAAGCGCAAGCAGAAACCATGACGAAACTAATCAGCGAGGTGGCGTAGCGAATGTGTGAACTATCAGATGTCACCCGTTGGAGAGCCGAACGGAGCGTGCGGACAGCGATCTCCGTCGGCATGCCTCTGGACGCCGTGGCCGAAGCATCCCTGCTGCATAAGACCATTGCATGCGGCATCAGCGACGGCGGACTCGATTGGACCTGGACCGAAGAGTGGTCCATGCCGGCTGGACTCCAGCCTGCCCCGAGACAGGCAGCGATGCGAGCCATCAGAAACGCCGACCGGGTAACGGAACAACAGCTTGAGAGCGGATGCAGTTGTGTTGATAGACTGAATGCGGCGCCGTATCATGCGGCGTCCCCGTTGATATGACGGGCCGATCGGCGAGAGCCGATAAGAAAAGGCCCGACGCTTGCAACATCGGGCCTTCGATGGTTATCGGCTTTCGCCCCTAACCAAAAGGGTTCAAGATCAATCATATCACGATGCACGGTAGTCTGACCGTATTCGTTTTCGTATGCTCTGTTGTATGCTTGTTGGTGTGCGTATCCTCATTCATCCACACGCCCGTATCCATGGGTTGAGCGTCGATCAGATCAGGACGGCCTTCGAGACGGGTTCCGATGGTGCGGTCATTCGTTATCATGACCGTGACGGGGAGCCTCCCCGTTGGGCGACGATCGGCATCGATGCCGAGGGCAGGGGCATAGAGCTCGTGTTCGTGAGGTTGGACGACCATACGCCGCTGATCATTCATGCGAACAATCTGACCAAGGGATTCCGCGACGAGATAAGGAGGAACCGATGACTGGTCGCAGATACATAGCCGAGAACGGCACCGAGATCACCGACGAGCTGGTCGACAGGTGGGCCGAGGAGGCCGAGAACGGTTTCCCCGGCGCTCAGGTCACCCCGTTCGAGGGGCGCGCGTGGGAGGCCGACACCGAGCCTCTGCGCCCGCGCACCATCCGTCTGAGCGATACCATGTGGCATCTCATCGAGGCGGATGCCAAGCGCAACCACATGAGCGTAAGCGCATGGACCAGAGCCGCGATGACCGAACGGCTCTCGCACCTCATAGACGCCTGACGCATCAGACACAGCTAATACAGGCGCTGACAACGCACCGACGCATAAGAGAACTGGCGTGTGAGGTCTCATCAAGACTGCACACGCCAGTTCTCCAACGATGTATGAGGTTTGAGGTTATTTGTGGTCCTTGTCATGTGGATGCCACCATTTACACCACACAAACAAGTCGACGACGAGTTCCCCTAGGAAAGGCAGGAAATTAACTAACTTCATGATTTACCTTCGCATGAATGAAAACCTGTTCAGCAGTGACTTGAAACCCACGCCCAGAAGAACGCAAAACCAAGACCCACCAACACAGCAATGGCAGGATTCACCCCGACAAGGCTCAATGCGGCTTGCCATGCTGCGTTATGACCAAATCCTATGGCGGTGACAAGATACGGACATACATCATGCGGCGTAATCCTCAACTGTGCCCTGTTCATAAGTTCCTGACGTTGTTCCGCAGGAATTTTCTCAAGCTCATTTGCTGCATTGGCGACTACCGCAGCTAGGGATTCAGTGCGAACAGCACCATTGAAATCCTTGACCGTAACGACTCCTGTGTCGTAGTTGATTGTTGCGGTCAACGTACCTTTACCATCCACTTCGACGGTCGAGGTATTTTCGCCGTGAAGCTCTCCTCCGAATGCCGCAGGTATGGACTCTTTTGGCATTCCGCTGATTGCGATCTCTGCCGCATTTGCTGATGTCATCGGCACGAGTCCCAAAACTAGTGCTAAGGAGAATGAGACTACTAGGGCAAGTATTCCACGTGCCGATTTCATAAGACGAGCCATTGGTACCTCCGATGCTTCATTGCCTTGGTAGGCGGTATACCCACTATTTGGTAGGCAAGTAGAAAATCGCTTGTCTAGTAAAAGAGTATATCATCAACAGAGATTCCTGTATAGGCTCAATTACGATGAGTTCGTCAGGCTTGAATCGATTTTCCCAAGTACGACTCTCATCCCGCCGAATCTAAGATCACAACTGTATCATTCAACAAATTCAAGCAGCGCAGAAGTCAAAGGCCGCGAAGCATGAAACACCGTCACTGCCGTGAAGTACCTTGAAGTGAATGGTTCGAACATAAGAAGCAATGCTTCGAAAACGCAGGAAACAGCCTATCCCAAGGCCTAACGGCCTCTGTGTTTAGGCCCTCGTATCCTCCGCACGGACACCCGGAACCGTTGGAATTTCAACGGTTCCGGGTTTTTCATTTTTTCGGAACCCGTTTATCGCAAAGTTCTTCCGTAATATCGGTCTTGCCGATGAGCTCGGCAGTGGCATGCGCAACCTGTACAAGTATTCGAAGCCTTACTCCGGCAAGGATCCTGTGCTCGATGATGGTGACCCCTAGCCGACTTAACGACGCGACAGCAAATGGTTCTACAGCTCATTCGCAAGAATCCTGCAATTACATATCAGCAGGCAGCGGCAGCACTTCAAGCCTCCGATTCCACGGTGAAACGCACGCTTCGAGAGATGAGAGAAGCCAAGCTCATCGAACGCCAAGGTTCAAGCAGACACAGCCGCGCCTCCAACGCCAGTACCCAAACCTAGGAACCCTATCCACACCTACTTCCTAGGTTCCTAGGTAACTTCTTAGGTTCCGGACCGGGTTCAAGACACAATGTGCGATGGAGCAAATCGCATAGGAGCGACTTCATTCATCCAAAATCACCTACCACTGCTGCTCGGAAGCCACCAGCCGGTATCGACGCTTGGGACTGTACTTGGACCCGATGCCCTCGACAAGATTCTCATCCATCAGGCTAGACAGGTAATCACGAATTGTCTTCGTAGACACACCAGCCGCGTTAGCCAGCTCGGATGTGCTGGCGCTGTTCCGTTCGGCCAGATACGAGAGAATCGCCTGACGCATATTGTCCCGCGAGTAGGAAGTTCCCTCTTGTTCAGTCATTCTGCGATGCCCGAAGATAATGCGGAATTCACTCAGGGTGCTCACCAGTACAGGAGGATCCATAAGCGCGTCAGCCAGAGAACCTTCGATAATCGCATATCCGGTTCCACGGTTCTCCACCACGCGACCGACCCGACCATCGATGTCCGTGTAGGAGACATCCTCCAAGATGCGCGAAAGGAACTGGTTTCGAGACTGGGTGCTGCCCTTTTTGCCGAGTCCATCCACGGTCAATGATCCAAACAGACCGCCGAGGTTGATGATCTCCAGACGATCCGGATACAGCTCCACACGCACCGGTGCCCCTTGCGCATCCATCGAGTAGTCACGGTGCATCAGGGCATTCGCCACCGCCTCTCTGACAGCGGCGAGGGGGTATTCCGGCACATCCTCGCGCAGAGCGCCTTTGACCACGGCCCCGTGCCTAATATTACGGGACACCGCACGCAACGCGGCGAGCAACATGACCGGAATAGGACCATCGATATTCTGCGAATCGACAAACCTTCGGCCGCCCGCCGCGACATCGCCCTTCACCGACGTAGGAAACGCCGAGAATACGATGTTCAGTCGGGGGAAGAACTTCTGCGGAAAAGCCCCCAACGCCATCAACCCGGCAATCGTGGGGCGCAACACACCCTGCGCATCGTAAGCCAGCACACGCCGATTGACCATCAATTGCTCATCGCTCATTGACGCGGTGCCGCCGAACGATCCCCCTCGCTGAATATTCAGCCATCCGTTCAGTAGGGTTTGGTCCAAATCATCCACTGTGGCTTCGTCGACGACGACAACATCGTTGCGGGCCATCCGGTACTGGTTCTCCATGAACCGGTCGATTTCGTACATCGTCATCTTGTAGTCGCCGTCGCCGGTGCGCAGATACGAACCATTGGGCCTGCCGTCCCTACGGATGTAGCAAGGCTTCTGACGTACGTCCAGTTCGGGTATATTGGCGACAACCACCGGCTTGCCGCCGTAATGCAACACGAGGATGTCGGTCATGATGGACGGGCTGATACGGTCACGCGCTGCCTGCGCAAGCTGACTCTGCAGCATCTTGACGTCCACACCCACCGAATCGAACGTCTTCTCGGAAATACCGAGAATGACCACGCCACCAGACGTGTTAGCGAACGCCACCATGGAATCCACCACGGAAGAGGGGAAACCGCCTTTGGCGTCCTTAATCTCGTAATCGGCCAAGTCAGTATTGGCCTCACGCATGGTGTTTACCACCACAGCCAGATCATCGTCGGTAACGACCTTGGAGAACATGGAGCCCCCTGCACATCAAAGAAGAACCTAGGAAGTAACCCAGGAACTTCAACCTCATAACTTCCTAGGTTCCACAGTATATTTCCTAAGTTCCAAGGTCAAGTTCCTAAGTATGCGACCATGAGCCTATACAACGAGGCCATACGCAGGATGTCCGAGCCCTTCTTCAAGCTCGGCGCTCAAAACGCAGAGCGAATACGGCGAGCAGGGCCATCGCCGAAATGAACTGCCCCACAGCCGCAGTTGCGGCGTGCAACCAGTGATCGGCCAGATGTCCGCCTGCAAGGCCACCGACCACCATGCCGAAACCGGCAAGCATCATCAGCAGCGGCACAAGCTTTGAATCGTATCCACCAGTCTTCTGCAGCCACGGAGACACATAGCTCCACCAACAGAACACGCCGGAGTTGCCAACGAACACCGCACCAAGCACCAGCCATGGGCCTGGCTTGGCGAGGAAGCGGAACTGGCCCGCCAAGCCAGCATCCGGCACGGAGGGGATGCGCGGCATCCATGTGGATGCACATTTTGCCCACTGCCATCGCACCTGCAACGAACTCTTCGAAAGATCACATCCGGACTGAGTGCCATTCAGTTAGTGAAGTTTAAAAATGCGTAATCACCAGTGCACTACTGGCATACCGATGCATCTGATCGGCCAAAGCGTCGATAGTTCACCGTCACCGTACGGGAGTAGGGAGTAGAGTGACGGCGTCGACCGGCGCATGTTCTCGCCATAATTTCAATCCCGAAAAGGAGCCTCGTCGCAACCATGACATCACATCTTGCCGAAGCAGGACGCACGTTAGTTCCCCGCAAGGAAGACAGATACGGTCTGCTCTCCCCCGCCTTGGTGGTGCTGACGTTCGTCGCCGGGCTGGTGGACGCGCTGAGCTACCTGTCGCTGGGGCATGTGTTCGTGGCCAACGTGACCGGCAATATCGTGTTTCTTGGGTTTTCGATCGCCCATGCCCAAGGCTTCGTCTGGTGGACGTCGGCGCTGACGCTCGTCTCCTTCATGGTCGGCGCGCTGATCGGCGGGCGCATCATCCGGCGATTCGGGGAGAACCGGGCCAAGCATCTGTTGGCCTCTACCTGCGTGCAGGCGTCGTTCGTACTCGCCGCGTTGATCGGCGTCTATCTTTTGAACCAGCTCATGACCGGTCCCGCAGACGATGCGTTCGGCGTCTCCTCGATTGCACGGCTTGCACAGACCACCCAGGCCTCACAGGCCTCGCAGCCAAGCCTGAACTTCCCCACCGCACGGCACATCGACCTGCATATCATCCTGCTGATCGTGCTGCTCGCCCCGGCGATGGGCATCCAGAACTCCACCGCCCGCAAGCTGTCGGTGCCGGACCTGCCCACCACCGTGCTCACGATGACGCTGACCGGCGTCGTCGCAGACACTTCGGCCCACGGCCACCAGCAGTCGAAGCTCGGGCGGCGTGCGGTCGTAATGCTAGCGCTGGCGTCCGGTGCGCTGACCGGCGCGCTTCTGCAGGCTCACGGGCATGAGAACATCATTCTGATAGTGATGCTCGGGTGTCTGCTGGCGGTCATCGCGATGATGATTCCGCACGTCCATTCGGATGCGCCGTGGGTCACCGGCCGGCAATAGCCTCTGGCGCAT
>JAIJEI010000058.1 GCA_022739095.1 Bifidobacterium sp. | reverse complement strand
CTCGCCGTCGACAAGCACCTGACCATGGCCGACCTGAAGGGCGTGCTGGACAAGCTCGCCGTCGCCATGTTCGGCCCTGAAGCCAAGACGCGCCTGCGCCCGAGCTACTTCCCGTTCACTGAGCCGAGCGCCGAGCTCGACCTGTGGTTCCCCGACAAGAAGGGCGGCCCCGGCTGGCTCGAATGGGGCGGCTGCGGCATGGTGAACCCGAACGTGCTGAAGTCCGCCGGCATCGACCCGGACGTCTACACCGGTTTCGCCTTCGGCGTCGGCATGGAGCGCACGCTCCTGCTACGCAGCGACATCAACGACATGCACAACCTGGTCGAAGGTGACGTGCGTTTCGCCGAACAGTTTGTGATGGGGGAGTGATTCAGCCATGCCTATGATCGATATCGATTGGCTCAAGGACCATGTCGAGGTTCCCGAAGGCCTGACCTACGAACAGCTCGCCAAGGACCTTGTCAAGGTGGGTCTTGAGGAAGAGGAGATCCACTCCTCCCAGGTGACCGGCCCGATTGTGGTCGGCTACGTGGTCGATGCCACTCCCGAACCGCAGAAGAACGGCAAGACCATCAACTGGTGCCATGTGGACTGCGGTGACGAATGGAACGAGACCGACGAAGACGGCAACAAGGTGCCGCGCGGCATCATCTGCGGCGCGCCCAACATGAAGGCCGGCGAGAAGGTCGTTGTCACCCTGCCCGGTGCCGTGCTGCCCGGCGACTTCAAGATCGAACCGCGCAAGACCTACGGCCATATCTCCAACGGCATGTGCGCCTCCGAACGTGAGCTGGGTCTGGGCGACAACCACAACGGCATCATCCTGCTGCGTCAGTACGGCTTCTCCGAGGCTGAATACGAGGCTCTGAAGCCTGGTCAGGACGCCATGCACCTGCTGCACCTCGACCAGCCTCTGCTTGAGATCAACATCACCCCGGACCGTGGCTACACGCTGTCCTACCGTGGCGTGGCCCGCGAATACCACCACTCCACCGGTGCCGCCTACACCGATCCGGCCGTGGCACTGAACGAGAAGGCCCCGGAACCTGCCGACTACCAGCCCGGCACCCCGGTGGACATCGATGTTGAAATCGACGATAACAATCCGATTCACGGCGTGCCCGGTTGCGACCGCTACTATGCGCGCATCGTCAAGGACTTCAATCCCAACGCCCACACGCCCAACTGGATGCGTCGCCGCCTGATTCGCGCCGGCATGCGCTCCATCTCCCTGGCCGTGGACGTGACCAATTATGTGATGCTGGACCTCGGCCAGCCGATGCACGCCTACGACCTCGACAAGCTCGAAGGCCCGATTGTCGTGCGCCGCGCCCACGAGGGTGAGAAACTCACCACTCTGGACGGCAAGGAACACGACCTGAGCGTCGAAGATCTGCTTATCACCGATTCGCCGAACGGCGAACGCGGCTCGCGCATCCTCGGCCTTGCCGGTGTGATGGGCGGCCTGTATGGCGAAGTGACCGCTGACACCAAGAACATTCTTCTGGAGGCCGCGCACTTCGATCAGGTGACCATCGCCCGTTCGGCCCGTCGCCACAAGATTCCATCCGAGGCCTCCCGCCGCTTCGAACGTGGCGTCGACACCGCGCTGCAGCCCGCCGCCACCCAGATGGCCGCCGAGCTCATGGCCAAGTACGGCAACGGCGAGCCCAGCGAACACCCGAACGACGTGAACAACACGCCGCGCGCCAAGGTCATCCACTTCAAGGCTTCCGAAGTGGCCCGCGTGGCCGGCCTCGACGTGGACATCAACCGCATCTCCGACATCCTGACCGACATTGGCTGCACGGTGGCCGGCGGCGGCAACGGCGAGTTCGCCGTAACCGCGCCGAGCTGGCGTCCGGACTTGAATGAGCCGTGCGACCTGGTCGAGGAGATTGCCCGACTGGTCGGCTACGACCAGATTCCGATTACCGTGCCGCCGGCACCGGTCGAGGGTCTGGTGGGCCTGACCCCGGACCAGCAGCGTCGCCGTCGCGTGGCAGACGAGCTCGCCGAGTTCGGCATGGTCGAATCGCTGAGCTACCCGTTCGTGGGTGACGACGATTACAAGGCTTTCGGCTTCGACCCGGAAGCCACCAAGAAGGTCAGCGTCGAGATCGCCAACCCGCTTTACGGCGACCGTCCGTACCTGCGCCGTGAGATTCTGCCGACTCTGGCCACCACCGTGCAGCGCAACATCCGCCGCGGCATCGAAAACGTGTCCCTGTACGAGCTCGGCCACGTCTACCTGTGGGATCCAAACGCGCCCGCCATCCCGGCACTGCCCGGCGGCGTGCGCCCCACCGACGAACAGCTCGTCGCACTTGACGCCGGTCTGCCCGAACAGCCCGACCATGTGGCCGGCATCCTGACCGGTCTGGCCGAGGACGACGGCTGGATGGGCGGCAAGCGCCCGGTCGACTGGTCCGACGCCGTCGAGGCCGTGCGCCGCATCGCCGGCCGTATCGGTGCTGCGATCGAACTCGACCAGCCCGCCGCCGACGATGTGCCCGTCCAGTGGCACCCCGGCCGCGCCGCCCGCGTCATGGTAGGCGACGTCTTCACCGGCTGGGTTGGTGAACTGCACCCGCGCGTCAACGAGGCGCTCGGCTTCCCGGCCCATTCCGCGGCCTTCGAGCTGAACCTCACCGCGCTGTTCGCCACGCTGACCGGTAAGCCCGTCCAGGCCAAGCCGATCTCCACGTTCCCGCCGGTTAAGCAGGATTTGGCCTTCACCGTGGACGAGACCGTGACCGCAGGCCAGCTTGAGAACGTGATTCGCAAGGCCGCCGGCGCAAACCTCGAATCCATCGAACTGTTCGACGTGTTCACCGGCGAACAGGTGGGCGAGGGCAAGAAGTCCCTGGCCTATGCGGTGGTATTCCGTTCGCCGAGCAAGACGCTGTCCGCCGAAGACAGCGACGCCATCCGCAAGGCCATCGTGGCTGAGGCCGCCGAAATCGGCGCCCAGCTGCGCGCCTGACCCAACCAATCATCCGAATCGAGGAGTGCCATGAGCCAACCGGAGCAGGACAAGCCGGAATACGGGCAGTACCAGCAGCCTGAATATGGTGCTATGTCTGGCCAATACGGGCCGAATTACAACCCGTATATTTATGGCGCTCCCGAACCGGATACTAAGAAGGATTCCGCCGCAGCCGCTGGCGACAACGGTGGCGCGGCGCAATCCCAGCAGGCCGGCCAGCCGTACGGTCAGCAGACGCCGTGGCCCGGCAATCAGCAGGCGGGCGGCTGGCCGTATGCTCAAGGTGGTCAACAGTCCGGTCCGGGCACATATCCGGGCGGGTACCCGGGCATGCAGAGCCAGCCGTATGGTCAACAGCCGAACGGTCAGCCTCACCAGCCGCATTATTACCACGGCATCGACCTGAACGATCCGAACCAGAACCCACTCTACGGGCACTGGGATTCGTATGCGATCATCTCCTTTATCCTCGCCCTGTTCTTCCCTGTGCCGGTGCTCTCGGCACTGATGGGCGCGGTGGCAATGTGGCGCACGCGCACCTTCCATATGAAGGGCTTCGGTTTGGCCGTGGCCGCCGTGGTGATCAACGTGCTATACACCATCGCCGCCATCTGGATGGCCTTCAATGGCTATGACGCCATGAGCCTTTATCAGGAAGCCCTCCAGCAACTCACCGGCGGCACCGGCTCCTCCTCCGACTCCATCTCCGCATAAGTAGCGTTCATATACCAACACACCCACTGCATAAATATGCAATAGTCTGCATAATCGCGTATAATCATCTGAAGATACATCAGTGAAAAGAGATGAGTATGGCGAAATATACAGTGGCCGTGGCCGGTGCCACGGGCTATGCCGGCGGTGAAGCGCTGCGCATTCTGGCCGCGCACCCCGACTTCGACATCACCTGCGTGGCAGGCCATTCCTCAGTGGGGGAGTCGATGGCCAAGCACATGCCGCATATTCCCCAACTGGCCAATATGGTCGTTGAAGATACCACGCCCGAAGTGCTGAACGGGCATGACGTTATCATCCTCGCACTGCCGCACGGTGCTTCGGGCAAGCTCGCCTCGCAGCTCGATCCGAATGCCGTGGTTGTGGATTTGGGCGCCGACCATCGTCTCGAAGAGCAGGCCGCTTGGGATGAGTTCTACGGCGGCGATTTCTATGAGCATTGGACCTACGGCATGCCCGAGCTCATCACCGGCAAAGCCGCGGACGGCTCCTACGCCCGCCAGCGCGCGGCGCTTCCTGGCACCAAGCGCATCGCAGGCCCTGGCTGCAACGTCACCGCCACCACGCTGGCCCTCCAGCCCGGCATCGCCGAAGGACTGGTTGAATCGCAGGATATCGTGGCCGATTTGGTTGTCGGATACTCGGGTGCCGGCAAGAATCTCAAGCGCACCAACCTGCTTGCCGCCGAGGCCCTGCAATCCGCCCTGCCGTATTCGGTGGGCGGCAAGCACCGCCACATTCCCGAGATTCTGCAGAACTTCGCCCACGCGGCCGGCAAGAGCGCGGCCGAAGCCAGCGAATTCACGCTCGGTTTCACGCCGATTCTCGCCCCCATGTCCCGGGGCATCCTCGCCACCGTGTCCGCCCGCATGACGGACAAGGCCAGGGCACTGAGCGATGAGGAGATTCGCGCCGTATGGTCCAAGGCCTATGAAGGCCAGGACTTCATGGTGCTGCTGCCCGAGGGCACACTGCCCGCCACCGGCAACATCATCGGATCCAACGCAGCCCACCTGCAGGTCGTCACCGACCGCAAGGCCGGCCGCATCTACGCTTTTGCCGCCATAGACAACCTCAACCGTGGCACCGCCGGACAAGCGGTCCAATCACTGAACATCGCACTCGGCCTGCCGGAAGACGCGGGCCTGACCAAGATCGGAGTAGCACCGTGAGCGTTACATTTGCACAAGGTTTCTCCGCCGCCGGCGTGGCGGCTGGTGTTTCATCCGTCGAAGGCAAGAAGGACTTGGCCCTCGTGGTCAACAACGGCCCGCTCGACGCGGCTGCAGGCGTGTTCACCTCGAACCGTTTCTGTGCCGCCCCGGTGCAGTGGAGCCGTAAGGTCGTCGCCGACGGTCACGTCAAGGCCGTGATTCTGAACTCCGGCGGTGCCAACGCCTGCACCGGCGAGGCCGGTTACGCCCAGTCCGTCGCCACCGCGGAAACGGTCGCCGGGCTCATCGGCGCCGAACCGAATGATGTGGCTGTCTGTTCCACCGGTCTCATCGGCGAACTGCTGCCGTTGGACAACGTGTTGGCTGGTGCCAAGAGTGCCCATGAGGCTCTTGCCGCCACCGCCGAAGCTGGCGCCGACGCCTCCCACGCCATCATGACCACCGACACCAAGCCGAAGACGGTCGAACTGACCGGCTCCAACGGCTGGAAGATCGGCGGCATGGTCAAGGGCTCGGGCATGATTGCCCCGCAGTTGGCCACCATGCTGTGCGTCATCACCACCGATGCGGTCGTCTCCGCAGGCCAGATGCAGGCCGCACTCGCCGTGGCCGCCGAACATTCGTTCAACCGCATCGACGTGGACGGCTGCATGTCCACCAACGACACGGTCCTGCTGCTCGCCTCCGGTGCCTCCGGCGTAGAGCCGGACAAGGACGAATTCAACAAGCTGGTGTGTGAGGCCTGCGCATCCCTGTCCCGCCAGATCATCGGCGACGGCGAAGGTGCCTCCCACGACATTCGCATCACCGTCACCGGTGCCACCAGCGAAGACGCGGCACTTGCCTGTGGTCGTGCCGTCGCCGCCTCGAACCTGCTCAAGTGCGCCATCTCCGGCAACGATCCGAACTGGGGTCGCATCGTCAGCTCCTTGGGTACCGTGCCACCTGAAGTCGCGCCTTACGATTCGAACAAGGTGACCGTGGACGTCAACGGCATGCGCATCTGCGAGAACGGCGGTGCCGGCCGTGACCGCAGCGAGGTCGACATGACCCCGCGCGAAGTCCACATCGACATCGACCTGAACACCGGCTCGGACGCCGAGGCCACCGTCTGGACCGACGACCTCACCCACGAATACGTCCACATCAACGCCGACTACGAAAGCTGACAAACAGCCCAGTGGGCTGTTTGTAGCAGCCGGCAGCGATAGCGTCGCCGGCGTCGCATATAACGCAAACAGCCCAGTGGGCTGTTTGTAGCAGCCGCCAACGATAGCGTACGGCGGTGTCGCAGAAAAGAGAAAAATTGTCTACAGAATTGAAGGGACCTGGGTTCCATTTCGACGTGCACACCGATTTGCGCGCCGATCAGAAGGCAGAAGTGCTTATTGAAGCATTGCCTTGGCTGGAGGAGTTCGCCGGCCAGCGCATCGTCGTCAAATACGGCGGCAACGCCATGATCGACGACCATCTGAAGCAGTGCTTCGCCGAAGACATGGTCTTCCTGCGTCAGGTGGGCCTGCACCCGATCGTCGTGCACGGCGGCGGCCCGCAGATCTCCCACATGCTCAAGGCCCTCGGCATCAAATCCGAATTCAAAGGCGGTCTGAGGGTCACCACCCCCGAGGCCATGGACGTGGTGCGCATGGTCCTGACCGGCAAGGTGTCACGCGAACTGGTCGGCCTGATCAACGCGCACGGCCCGCTGGCCGTAGGCCTGTCCGGTGAAGACGGCGGCCTGTTCTCGGCCATGCAGCGCAGGCCCATCATCGATGGCAAGCCCACCGATATCGGCCTGGTCGGCGACGTGGTTTCCGTCGATGCCTCGGCAGTCGAGGATCTGGTGGCCGCCGGTCGTATCCCGGTCGTCTCTTCCGTGGCTCCGAACGAAGAAGATGCCACTGAAGTGCTCAACGTGAACGCCGATTCCGCTGCCGCCGCTTTGGCTGCCGCTGTGGGCGCACGCAAGCTCGTTATCTTGACCGATGTGGATGGCCTGTACGCCGATTGGCCGGACAAGAATTCTCTGATTGGCCGGATCGGTGTGGAAAACCTGCGCGATATGCTGCCGGACCTGGAATCCGGTATGCGCCCCAAGATGGAGGCCTGCGTCAGGGCCCTCGACGGTGGCGTGCCCCAAGCCCATATCATCGACGGGCGCAAGCCGCATTCGATATTGAACGAGATATTCACCTCCGCAGGCATCGGTACCATGGTTATGCCCGATGAAGGACTGGAAATGAGGAGCTCTTATGGCTACTGAGCATGAGGAAAAACTAGGTACGGAAGACAGCAAGTGGCTGGGAGAGTACTCTCAGGTCCACATGAATGTGTTCGGTACACCGTTGCGCGTCATGGATCACGGCCAAGGTGCCCACATCTGGGATGTTGACGGTAACGAATACCTCGATTTCCTGGCAGGCATCGCCGTCAATTCCCTTGGATACGCCCACCCCAAGTGGGTCAAAGCGGTTGCCGATCAGGCTGCCAAGGTGGCTCATATCAGCAACTACTTTGCGTCCGAGCCGCAGATTGAATTGGCATCCAAACTGGTCAAGCTGGCTGGTGCACCTGAAGGCTCCAAAGTCTACTTCGGCAACTCCGGTGCTGAAGGCAATGAGGCAGCCCTCAAGCTCGCCAAGCTGTATGGCCGCACCTTGCCTGGTGCCCTGCCTTCCATCGGCGGCAAGCCCGCACGCATTCTCGCAATGACTCACGGCTTCCATGGCCGTACGATGGGTGCGCTGTCCGCCACATGGAAACCCGGTATCCGCAAGCCGTATGATCCGCTGGTGCCGAACATCGAATTCGTGCGCGCCGGCGACAAGGTCGCTCTGCACGACGCTTTTGCACAGACCGGTCTCGGCCGCTATGGCAAGGGTCCGGTGGCTGCTGTGATTCTGGAACTTGTCCAAGGCGAAGCCGGCGTGCAGCCGTTGGGTGCCGATTACGTCAAGTTCGTGCGCGAACTGTGCGATATCAACCACGCGCTGCTCATCATCGATGAAGTACAGACCGGTATCGGACGTACCGGCAAGTGGTTCGCATTCCAGCGTGACGATCTGTCCGGCGGCGTGACGCCGGATATGGTGACTTTCGCCAAGGGCGTGGCAGGCGGATTCCCGATGGGCGGCATGATCGCTTTCGGCGAGAAACTTGCGGCTCTGTTCACTCCTGGCTCCCACGGTTCCACCTTTGCCGGCAATCCGCTGGGTGCGGCTGCGGGACTCGCCACTCTTGACGTGATTGAAAACGAGAATCTGGTGGCCAACGCCGAAGCTCGCGGCGAACAGCTGCGCGATGGCATTATGGCCACCGGCAATCCGCTGTTCGTTTCCGTACGCGGCCGTGGTTTGCTGGACGCCGTCGAGCTCAAGCATCCCTGCTCCCACGCGGTGATGAACTACTGCCTCAAACACGGGCTCATCGTCAACGCGGTGGCTCCCAATGCGCTGCGTTTCGCACCGCCGCTGATTGTAACCGCACAAGACGTGGATCAGGCACTTGCCATCCTCAAGGATGTGCCTACGGACCTGCCCAACGACTGATTTCTCGCCGTCACTGCCGACCCACCGATCCAAGGAGATCATCATGACCCCAGAACTTCGCCACATGCTGCGTGACGACGACCTCAACCATGAGGAGCAGAAGCAGGTGCTCGAACTTGCCATCAAGTTCCACCACGACCGCTTCCACAAGCAGCCGTTCGCCGGTCCGCAGGCCGTCGCCGTACTGTTCGACAAGCCCTCCACCCGCACCCGTTCCAGCTTCTCCATCGGCGTTGCCGAGCTTGGCGGCTACCCGCTGGTCATCGACAAGTCCGGCTCCCAGCTGGGCCGTGGCGAGCCCGTGGCCGATACTGCTCGTGTGCTCGACCGCATGGCTTACGGCGTGGTGTGGCGCACCTTCGGCCAGGATCGCGTCGAAGAAATGGCCAAGTACTCCACCCATCCGGTGGTCAACGCCCTGACCGATGACTTCCATCCCTGCCAGATTCTCGCCGACTTCCAGACCATCGCCGAGCACCGAGGCGGCGTCGGCAACCTGAAGAACCAGTCCATCGCCTACCTCGGTGACGCGGCCAACAACATGGCCAACTCCTACCTGCTCGGCGGTGCCGTGGCCGGCATGGACGTGCGCGTGGCCGGCCCCTACGGCTACCTGCCCCGCCCGGATATTGTGGCCGACGCCAAGCGCATCGCGGCCGAGACCGGCGGCTCCATCCTGGTCACCGCCGATGCCAAGGAAGCGGTGAAGGACGCCGACTGCGTGTTCACCGACACCTGGGTCTCCATGGGCGAGGAAGCCGAATACGCCATCCGTTCCAAGCCGTTCTGGGATTACCAGGTCAACACCGAACTTATGGCATTGGCCAAGCCGGATGCGCTCTTCCAGCACTGCCTGCCCGCCTACCGCGGCAAGGAAGTCACCGCTGAAGTGATTGACGGCCCGCAGTCCGTGGTGTGGGACGAGGCCGAGAACCGTCTGCACGCACAGAAAGCGCTGCTGACTTGGCTGACCGGCAAGGCCCGTGGAGACGAAAGCCTGCTCGCATGAGTGAAACCGGTCCGTCCCTGCAGCGCCCTGCCACCAGGGCGGCGCGGCTGAGTGCCATAGAACAGGCGCTCGCCACGCATATCATCACCTCGCAATCACAGCTGTCCAAAATCCTTATCGACGAGGGCATTGCGGTGACTCAGGCGACCCTGAGCCGCGATCTTGATGAGATGCATGCGGTGAAGACCCGGCTGAAGGACGGCACGGTGGCCTACACGGTGGGTCGCAGCGTCGTTGCTTCGGAAGGTGAGGATGTAGGGGAGCGCGGTGAGGCACAGATGTCTCGCGTGCTGAACGGACTGGTCACCTCGGTGGCCGCCGCCAGAAATCTGGTTGTGGTGCACACGCCTTCCGGTGCCGCACAGTACGTGGCCTCGGTGATTGACAGGCAGCCGATCGAAGGCGTGCTGGGCACCATCGCCGGAGACGACACCGTCATGGTGATCTGCACCAATGACGACACCGCCGCCGCCCGTTCTGATTGGCTACTAGGCCTCGCCTCCAAATAACCAACACGCCGTGCATAAATATACAGTCTTCTGTATATACTTGCATCAGTTCGTTTTTTCAGACCTTGAACGAAAGGGAACCAATGGCAGATAACAAGCGCATTGTTCTGGCCTACTCCGGCGGTCTTGACACCTCCGTCGCCATCTCGTACCTGAAGGAGCGCACCGGCAAGGACGTCGTGGCCGTGTCCCTCGACGTCGGCCAGGGTGGTGAAAGCCTCGAGACCATCAAGCAGCGCGCCCTCGCCTGCGGTGCCGTTGAATCCTACGTGGTCGACGCCCGTGACGAGTTCGCCAACGAATATTGCATGAAGGCCCTCAAGGCCAACGCCATGTACGAAGGCGTCTACCCGCTGGTCTCCGCCATCTCCCGTCCGTTGATCTCCAAGCACCTCGTGCGCGCCGCCCACCAGTTCGGTGCCGACACCATCTCCCACGGCTGCACCGGCAAGGGCAACGACCAGGTTCGTTTCGAGGTCTCCATCGCATCCATCGACCCGACGCTGAAGGCCATCAGCCCGATTCGCGACCTGTCCCTGACCCGCGACGTCGAGATCGCGTTCGCCAAGGAGCACAAGCTGCCGATCACTCAGACCGAGAAGTCCCCGTACTCCATCGACCAGAACGTGTGGGGCCGTGCCATTGAGACCGGCTTCCTTGAGGATCCGTGGAACGGCCCGACCAAGGACTGCTACTCCTACACCGACGACCCGGCCTTCCCGCCGGTCGAAGATGAAGTCGTCATCGAGTTCAAGGAAGGCGTGCCGGTCAAGAT
>JAIJEI010000262.1 GCA_022739095.1 Bifidobacterium sp. | reverse complement strand
CCCCATGGGTGTTTTGCCGCCCCATGGATACGCCGGTGTACCGCCCAAAAGCAACAAAAAACGGCGTCCAGCCGTAGCCGGATCGCCGCTTTCGGGCATCCTCCTCAAACAACCACAGGAGGACAAGTGTTCAGTTATTCGCCCAATGTGAGAACAAGTCCCAATCAGTCGATGTCGGTGCCTTCGTCGCGGGTCGGCTCCTTGGTGGGGTCGAAGCCGGAGACGATGTATACCACACGGCGGGCGGCGGACACGGCGTGATCGCCGAGACGCTCCAGGAAGCGGCCCAGCAGCACGATATCCACGGTCTGCTGACGGGTGATGTCATCGGACAGCGCCAGATCGAAGGTCTGGTGGTGCAGGTTGTCCAGCTTGTCGTCGGCCAGGATGATGGCCTCGGCGGTCTTGGCATCGCGATCGGAGAGCATGGCCACCAGCTGGTCAGCGGTGTTGTCCAAGAAGTCGATCATCTCGGCGAACACCGGCTGAGCGGATTCAGCAATCGCGGCGGCCGGGTAGGTGCGGCGAGCGGCCTCGGCCACGTGGCGGGCAAGATCGCCCATACGCTCGAACGTGGAAGCCAGACGCATGGTGGAAACGACCACACGCAGATCGGTGGCCACTGGGTTCTGCTTGGCGAGCAGCTTGACGCACTGGTCGATCACGGAGGACTCCAGGGCATCGATTTCGATGTCGCCGTCAATCACAGTCTGTGCGGCTTCAACGTCCTGATTCAGCAGGGCTTCCCCAGCGCCTTTGATCGCCTTGCGCACGTCCTGCGCCATACGGTCGAGGTCGTCAGCAACCTGCTTCAGCTCCTCGTTGAAAATAACGCGCATTTCTCTAGCCTTTCATGCTTGCTTATTGCAACCTATACCAGTGTATTATTCCAGTACTTGTTCCCCACTTCAACGTAGGTAATGGCAACCTCAAGTTGTTCTACTGTTCATTGGGTTGTTCACCTGAAATTCATGTTACCGGCGTGCCGGCAAACCGCAATCCCGGCGTGTGGTGTGAAAGAATGGGGGCATGACACAGATGCCGCTCGTCGCCGCGATTGCTCTTATTGTCGCGGCTGTTTTATTTGTGGTGGGAATCATCACGCTCATCGTGGGATTTGCGACACATCGAGTGTCCGTGGAATCGCCGCTGGCCGATGATGACGACAATGACGATCTGTCCGACGACACCGCCACGCTGCTGTCCATGCTGCCGGGTGCGTCCGTGGTGGTCGACGAGCACGACGAGGTGGTCCGCTGCAATCCCGCCGCCTACCGCCTGGGTGTGGTGTCGGATGACGCCATTGCCCAGCAGCAGGTGCTGGATGCCATTCACGAGGCGCGCAAGTCCGGTGGCAAGCGCCAGTTCGATCTGACCACCGATACTCCGGAGCGGTACGTCACGGCCCAGAACAAGGGCGATCACGTCGCCACACAGTCGGTCCGCCGCCCCAACTGGCTGAAGGTGACTGTGGGGCGTATCAATGAGCAGTTCGTCATCGTGCTGATTACCGATGTCAGTGACGTGATTCGTTTCGCTCAAGTACGTGACTCGTTTATTACCAATGTGTCCGAGCAATTGTTGGGCCCCACTGAAGCTCTGGCCAAACTCGCCGATTCGCTGGAGTCCGGCAATCTGGACGAACAGCAGGTGGCTGCCGATGCCCGCCAGGTGCGTTCCAGCTGCAGCAAGCTCAACCA
>JAIJEI010000261.1 GCA_022739095.1 Bifidobacterium sp. | reverse complement strand
GGCGAGGATGTGCCGATGGCGTCCGGCACCACCGCCAACCTGATTCACGGTATTCCCGAGCAGATTGCCGCGATCTCGTCGTTCTCCACGCTGCTGCCCGGCGATGTCATCATGACCGGCACGCCGAACGCCTCCGGTCATCTTGATCCCGGCGACGAGGCCATCGTCCACGTCGAAGGCATAGGCGATCTGCGCAACGTTGTGGTGCGTGCGTGAGTTTGGCACCTGCATCATGTGGGGCGTGCCGTCCGATCCACGCCGTTGCCGCGCGCGATTTTACGTGTACGGAAAAGCCGCACCCGCGATTAATCGAATCCGGGTTTCCCGGACCGGTGATCGGGGTGCGGCTTGTGGGCGTGGAGCGCCCGCGATTTTGTCAAGCATGGGCCTGACGGAGAGGATGACTGCCTCGTTGCGCTTGCCGGTTTTCAACTGACCATACTCCACAGTGTCAGTCATGGTGAGGATTTCGGGCCTTATCGGTATCACCTTTCTAACTTAACAAGATATTCGGTGGTGTCTTCTTCAAACTTTTTCTGACCTGTCAAATGAAAGCCATGCTTCTGGTAGAAAGAAATTGCTCTAACATTCTTTTCTAATGCCCATAGATTATCTGCATGGAGTTCTTTAATCGCAAATTCGATTAGTTCATTGCCGATCCCCTCGCTTTGAAAAGACGTATCTACATATAATTTACGGATTTCCGTTCCGTCCATTTGGACAAAACCCTTTATCAATCCATCGTCGGATACATATATGTTATTGATGATTTCGTCTTTCTTGAAGTAACTATCTATCAATGAGACAACTTGTAACTCCCCAAAAGAAAAACTTTCATCTTTGAATATGGGGAAAAAGTTTATCCTATTATTAAATACATATATTTCAGCGATTCTTGATAAATCATCTATTACTGCTTTTCTGATACGCATCCTAATATATCCTCTACAAATTCCGAATTTGTTCTTACGGCTTCACAATAG
Source organism: Bifidobacterium sp. (assembly GCA_022739095.1). Lineage (GTDB taxonomy): Bacteria > Actinomycetota > Actinomycetes > Actinomycetales > Bifidobacteriaceae > Bifidobacterium. The sequence continues at coordinate 722 of JAIJEI010000261.1, read as the reverse complement.
CAATCAGTTCATCTCCATCCTTCTACGCAGTTTCAACAAATCTAACCGGTCAGTATAACTGAATGGCAACTTTATTCCAGGCTCATAAGACAACCAGCAGTATTCCGCTTTACCGCAGGAATGCTTCTATGGATTTTTCACTGGGCAATGTGGCAAAGATTCGTCTGGTCTTGTGGGAGAGAGGGGGTGGAATATTGCGGAACATGAAAACTTGAGTCACATGCACTCAAGTTTTGGGAATAGAATGGGTTCCAGGTCGGTTGACCATATCAGACAACGACAAGTTGCGGTCTGCCGCAACGCTCGCAGGACTTTCGAAGCCTGCGAGCCGCACTGCGCGGACCGCATGATATGGAGGAATACGATATGGAACAGAAGTTCACCACCATGGCCCAGGAGGCCGTCGGCGACGCCATCCAGAGTGCGTCCGCCGCGGGAAACGCGCAGGTCGAAACCCTGCACGTCATGGACGCGCTGCTGCGCCAGGAGAACGGCGTGGTGCGTTCGCTGATCGAAGCCGCGGGCGGAGACCCGCAGGCCATCGGCGCGGCGGTGCGCAACGCCTTGGTCGCCCTGCCGAGCGCATCCGGTTCCAGCACGTCACAGCCGCAGGCCAGTCGTCAGCTGACCGCCGCCATCGCCCAGGCCGAAAAGGAAATGCAGCAGATGGGCGACGAATACGTCTCCACCGAACATCTGCTCATCGGCATCGCGGCCAGCAA
>JAIJEI010000057.1 GCA_022739095.1 Bifidobacterium sp. | reverse complement strand
CCCATGGGGATTTGGCAGGCATAGCAAAGGGGAGTCGCACATTATGTGCGACTCCCCTTACAGCTTGTACCGTGTTAGCGGCTTAGGCTCACTTCTGGCCCTGAGCGGCGACAGCGGCGGCACCGGCAGCAGCAGCCTCCGGGTCCAGGTACTCACCACGCGGCTTGATCGGCTTGAAGTTCTCGTCCAGCTCATAAAGCAGCGGGATGGCGGTCGGGATGTTGACCTTGGCAATCTCTTCCTCAGACAGGTTGTCCAGCATCTTGACGATGGCGCGGAGGGAGTTGCCGTGAGCGGCGATCAGCACGGTCTTGCCGGCCTTGAGCTCCGGCTCGATGGCGGACTCGAAGTACGGCTTCACACGCTCAACAACGTTGGCCAGGCACTCGGCTTCCGGAACCGGATCGCCGGCGTAGCGCGGGTCGTTGTTCTGGGCGTACTGGTCGTTCGGGTCGATCTCGGGCGGCGGGGTGGCGTAAGAACGACGCCACAGCATGAACTTCTCGTCGCCGTACTCTTCGCGGATCTCGGTCTTGTTCTTGCCCTGCAGAGCGCCGTAGTGACGCTCGTTGAGACGCCAGTCACGCTGAACCGGAATCCACAGACGATCTGCGGCATCCAGAGCGATGTTGGCGGTGTTGATGGCGCGACGCAGCAGGGAGGTGAACACGATGTCCGGAAGGACGTTCTTCTCCTTGAGGAGCTCGCCGCCACGCTTGGCTTCGGCTTCACCCTGCTCGGTCAGCGGTACGTCGACCCAGCCGGTGAACTGGTTGGTTTTATTCCATGCGCTCTGTCCATGACGGAGCAGTACTAGTTTATAAGTCATATGGTTCAGTCTACAGCCGCGTGCGCCCAAACACGAGTATTCGTCTTATTATTTCGCTCTCAGAGCGCCACGGAAACCGCCAGCGCCACCGCAAACAGCAAGGTCTGGGAGCTGGCTGCGGGCAGAGCCGGGCGGAATTGATGTTTATTCACGCTGGAGACCATGCGCACAGGTATTCCGGCGCCCGAGATCAACAGCACTGCGCCCCACGGCCACCATAATGTGCCGCACATCAGCAGGGCAATGATCCATGCGATGACGCAGCACACGATCAGCAGCGTACGAGCGCCGGATTCACCCAGCCGTACGGCCAGCGTGCATTTACCATGCTCACGATCCTCGTCGATGTCACGGATATTGTTCACCATCAGAATCTGGCAAGAGAACAGGCCAGCCGCCACGGCACCCAGCAGTCCGCCGACGTCCACCGTGCCGCACAGCGCGTATTCGGTGCCCAATACCGCAGCCAAGCCGAAGAACAGAAACACGCCGACTTCTCCCAGCCCGACGTATCCATACGGATGCTTGCCACCGGTGTAGAACCAACCGGCCAGCAAGGAGGCCGCGCCCACGGCCAGCAACCACCATGCTTGGGTGAGCACGACCGCCACAACACCGCATATGCAGGCGATGGCGGCGCAAATCATCGCCGCGAACAACACGTGCTTGGCCGGTACCAGTCCGGATGCGGTCAGTCGCTGGGGTTTGCCTGATTTCGATTCGTCCGCGTCACGCCCGGCGTCAGTGCCGCGGATGCCGTCGGAATAGTCGTTCGCATAGTTGACGGCGATTTGCAGGAACAGCGCGACTAGCAGGCACAGGATGGTCACCGGCCAGAATCGGTCCATCAGCAGGGTCTGCTGTTCACGGGCCGTGGCGCAGGAGGCCGGTTCGGGATATATTGCGACGCAGGTGCCCGACTGCTCGATATGCACGTACGCCATCGCCGCCCCAACCATTGCCGACGCGATGGAGGTGGCCAAGGTCTTGGGACGCGCGCCCCGAACCCACAAGCCGCTGGACATAAGCAATCCCTTTCATGTATAATTCGGCTCCCCTCTCTGAGGGGAGCCGTCGAACGGAGTGAGATCGAGGGGAATCGAAGGGGATACCGCCAGTGACTCCCCTCAGTCACCTACGGTGACAGCTCCCCTCAGGGAGGGGAGCCAGAGTATGCCTAATCAGCCAACGAGCGGCTTGACCAGCGGGAAGGTGATGGTCTCGCGAATCGTGGCACCGGTCAGGGCGATAAGCAGTCGATCAATGCCCATGCCCAAGCCGCCCGCCGGAGGCATGCCCACGCCGAGAGCCTCGAGGAAGTCCTCATCGATGTCGCAAGCTTCTTCGTCGCCAGCGAGCGCGTCCTTGGCCTGGGACACGAAGCGTTCACGCTGCACGATCGGGTCGTTGAGTTCGGAGTAGCCGGTAGCCAGTTCGAAGCCGCGCACGTAGAGATCCCACTTCTCCACCACGCCGGGCTTGGTGCGGTGGCCCTTGACCAGCGGGGAGGTTTCGACCGGGAAGTCGCGCACGAAGGTGGGCTCGTAGAGCTTGTCCTCGTAGAAGTGCTCCCACAGATGTTCGACGAGCTTGCCGTGGTTCTCCACGTCGTCGCGTTCCACGCCGAGCTTGTCGGCAATCTCACCCAAATGCTCAACGGAGGTGCCGGGGGCGTCCGGGCCGCCGTTCGGCACGATTTCCTCGCCCAAGGCCTCGGACAGGGAGTCGTACATGCTGATGGTCTTCCATTCGCCGCCGAAGTCGTATTCGGTGCCGTCGAGCAGGGTGACCTTGTGCGAGCCGTAGACGTCCATGGCGGTCTTCTGTACGAGCTCCTTGACCAGCTGGCCGATGGAATCATAGGTGCCATAGGCCTGATAGGCCTCGACCATGGTGAATTCGGGGGCGTGCGTGGCATCGACGCCCTCGTTGCGGAAGTCACGGTTGATTTCGAACACGCGGTCGATGCCGCCGACCAGGCAACGCTTGAGGAACAGTTCCGGCGCGATGCGAAGGTACAGGTCAAGGTCGAAGGCGTTCATGTGCGTGGTGAACGGGCGGGCGGCCGCGCCACCGTGCAGGGTCTGCAGCATCGGGGTTTCGACCTCGAGGAAGTCGTGGTCGTCAAAAGTGCGGCGCAGGGAGGCCACGGCCTTGGAGCGATTGCGCACCATGTTGCGGATGTTCTCGTCCGCGATCATGCCGATGTACGGCTTGCGGGTGCGGGTGTCTTCGTTCAGGTCCTTATGCAGGGCGGGCAGCGGCTGCAAGGCCTTGGATGCGATGGCCCACTCGGTGGCGAATACGGACAGCTCGCCGGTCTTGGAGGCGATGACGCGGCCCTTGAGGTACAGGTGGTCGCCGAGGTCGACGAGCTGCTTGAACTGCTTGAGCGAGTCGGCGCCGATCTCCTTCTTGGAGATCATGCCCTGAATCTTGGTGCCGTCACCGGCGGACAGCTGCACGAAGCACAGGCCGCCTGCGTTGCGCAGGAACAGCACGCGGCCAGCGATGCCGACCATGTCTTCGGTCTCTTCGCCGGCCTCGAGCTTGCCGTCATACTTGGCGCGGACCGTCTCGATGGTGTCGGTGACGTCCAAGTGCACCGGGTAGGGGGCGATGCCGGCCTCGAGCATCATCGCGCGCTTGGCCACGCGCATCTGCACCTGCTCGGGGTGAGCCAGCGGGCCGAACTCCTTGTTGGAGGGGTCCACAGCTTCGTCCAGCGTGGCACCGGACTTGATCTTCTCGCGGATGGTGGCGTCCTGCTTGAGCAGCATTTCCGCACGTTCGACGGTGCTCATCTGCGGGACGGCCGGGGTTTCATTCTCAGTATTTTCGGTATTTTCGACAACTTCAGCCATGATTCATCAGTGTACGCAAGGCCGGCGATTATGAGCCCGGCAGATCGCACGGCCACCTGAACACCCGCTCACACGACGCAAAACCGGCTCTGCACAAGGTTCGAGAGACCCGTATACATGGCGAATCCACCATCACGCAACACTCGCGACATGCCGATTTGCATTGTCCACCACCACAATGTAATATCTACGTCTGTTGCCAAACGGGCTGTAGCGCAGCTTGGTAGCGCGCTTCGTTCGGGACGAAGAGGCCGCGGGTTCAAATCCCGCCAGCCCGACAACTGGACCGGATTGTTGAGAAATCAGCAATCCGGTTTTTCGTTTCCTACCCCAACAATCGAATCAAGCGATCGAACAGCGGTGAACAACCCGCCGTACACAGCGACAAACCACATCACGGCAAGCCCCGTATTTGTTGGCGGACCACCGTAATATATCGCTCGAATCAATCGATTGCCACACTGTTTTTGTAAGTAATACTGAAGTAATTAGAGGAACCATGAAGAAGAGTCTGCTTGCGCTGGCTTCAGGCGCGTTCATTCTCGGTGCCGCCGAGTTCGTGATGATGGGTATTCTGCCGCAGGCCGCGGCCGCCACCGGCGTGGACATCCCCACCGCAGGCCATTACATTTCCGCGTATGCGATCGGCGTATGCTTCGGCACACTGATCCTGGTCTTTGGCCGCAAAGTGCCGCCGAAGAACCTCATCGTATTGTTTATGGTGATTGCGCTTATCGGTAATCTGGCCTCCGCGTTCTCGGTCAATGCCGCCATGCTGATTGTCGCGCGATTCGTCGCCGGCCTGCCGCACGGCGCATTTTTCGGCACCGCCACACTCATCGCCAAAACCTTGGCCGACAAGGGCAAAGAAGCACAAGCCGTATCGGTAATGGTCACCGGCCAAACCGTAGCCAATATGCTCGGCGTACCGGCGGGCACCTTGATGGCCGAGTTCCTTTCCTGGCGTCTTGCCTTCGGTATTCTGGCTGCATGGGCGGCAATGACCATCGTGCTAGTTCTGGCATGGATCCCCTTCGTTGCGCCGATTAAGGACGCCGGCATCGCCGGTCAGTTCAAATTCCTTACTCGTCGTGGACCGTGGGTGATTCTGGCCGCCGTATTCACCGGCAACGCAGGCGTGTTCTGCTGGTGGAGCTACGTCTCCCCTTGGCTGCAGAAGACCGGTGGCTGGTCGTCTAACCTGGTACCGCTATTGATGATGCTTGCCGGCTTCGGCATGGTGATAGGCGGTCTTATCGGCGGTCGCATCACAGATAAATGGCGCCACGCCGGCACTGCCGCGCTGGGTCAGGCGATTTCCTGCATCGGCTTGCTGATGGTTTTGCTACTGCCGGGAAACCAGGGCACTACTGCTTTGCTGACATTCTGGATCGCCTTCGGCCTGTTCTTCATCTCCGCTCCGCAACAGCTGTTGATGACCGAAGCCGGCCAAGGCGGCGGCGAGCTCATCGCCGGCGCAGCCGTGCAGGTGGCCTTCAACTTCGGCAATGCCATCGGCTCGATTGTCGGCGGCGCGATGCTCACCACCTTCTCGATGAACTATCGCTATACCGGTCTGGGCGGTATGCCGCTGGCCCTGCTTGCCGTAGGGCTGCTGACCTTCTACTCGTGGCGCTGCGAAACCGATACCGACGCCATTCACCGCATGCGCGAAATCCAAGTATGAGACCGGACGTCACATTCACGCATAATCAGCGGAATGTGACGTTGCTCTCTTCTTACTGAAGTTCATCCGCGGTTCGTTTTCATTACACGCGTATTCCACCTTGCCTCTCTAAGTTCTCACTATGAAAGGGCATCTTTCCTGATGCCTCATAAGGGAAGGGAATACAGTGAAACCCATCAGGTTCACGGCGAGGATGGTCGCCGTGCTCGTCGCCGCAGCGACGCTGTCCAGCGTTGCGATTGCGACCACGACGGCTTCTGCAGATGAATCCATACCGGCAGCGTCCACGGTCGGTATCAGCGCCAGCGGCGCCACGGATGCGTTCAATGAAACCAAGTACGCGGCCACCACCGAAGGCCGTTACGAAGCCTCGGCCGACGCGAATGACGTCACCGGCTATGCAGCCGTTCCGCAGACGCGTGCGGTCAAGCCGAATCTTGTGCAGCTGCTTGGCGAATATGACAGCTACTGGCAGCCGGCCACCAAAACCGCTGGCGGCAAGGTGCTCAACAAGACCGTGCTCGATCACGATGACGCCTACATCCAACAGATCAACAACGCCGCCGCCGAAGACGGAGACGGCACGACCGCTACCGCACAGCAGCAGCGCGCTCTGGTGGACGCGGATATGAGCGCCGATGAGACCTTGCCGGACTCCCTGGGCCCGGTGCTCGGCGAATATTTTTCCGCCGGTCTGGCCGACGGCAGCCTGAAGAAGGTCGCGGACATCTTCAAGTACGATACAATCTCCACCTCTACCGCCAAGAAACACTTCCAGCATCCTCGTCCTTTCGAGGATCGCACCAATGGCGGCAAGAACGACATCACGAACATCAACGAGAACATCATGCGCGTCCCCGACTGGACTGACGCCCAAGGCAACGCGCATTCCGCCGAATACGACGGGCTGGCCGGTTCCGGTTCCTTCCCGTCCGGCCACACCACCGGCGCATACTCCTGGGGCGTGGCTCTGGCAGGCATGCTGCCACAACTTGCTCCAGAGATCCTGACACGCACCTCCGAAGCGGGCAACAACCGCATCGTGCTTGGCGTGCACTATCCGCTCGACATCATGGGCGGCCGCATCGACGGCGAAGTGGCAAACGGCTACTACTGGGGCACTTACTACGACAAGTACGTCAAGCCGGCATCCGACCAGCTGCAGTCCTATCTGGCAGCCAAGTGCGTGGCGGACGGCCACGCCACCAAACAGGACACCGATTACGCGACTGTGACCGAATGCGTGAACAACCTTGGCGCGAACGCCTCCAACGGTTACCAGAACGCCTTTGTGGATGCCGTGAGCAAGGAGCCCATCACCGACCGCGCCTCGGCGTTGCGCGTCTACACGAACCGTCTGACCTACGGTTTCGGCAAGACCACCGCCGGCACCGCATTCACCGCGCCTGAAGGCTCTGCCGACTTGTTGAAGATCGCGTACCCGAAGTTGCACCGCGACCAGCGCGAAGCCATCCTCGCCAAGACCGCGATTGACGGCGGCTACCCGCTGGATTCCTCATCCGACGGCTGGCAGCGCATCAACCTAGCCGCAGCTCTGAGCTCCACCGTGACGCTGAACGAGAACGGCGATGTCGTCAAGGTCGAGCCCGGCGCAGCCACCCCGTCCGTGATCGGCGAGGAATACGCCGACAAGGGCAACCACCCGGACTCCGACAACGGTGGCCCCGGCAACCCCAGCCAACCCGGTAAGGACGCCAAGCAAGTGACCGTGTTCGACATCACCGACTTCCACGGACACATCGAAACCGGCCAGTGGGTCGAAGCCGCTTATCAGAAGCTTGCCGTGCAGCACAACCCGGGCAACAGCGTGTTCGTCTCCAGCGGAGACCTCGTGGGTGCTTCCCCATTCGAATCCTCCTATTCCCAGGACACTCCGACGCTGAACATGGCAAAGGCATGGGATCTGAGTGTGAGCGCCTTGGGCAATCATGAGCTCGACAAGGGCACTGCAGACTTCAACAACCGCATCGCCGAACCGAAGCACGGCATCGACTGGGTCGCCGCCAACATCACCGGCGGCTCCCTGACTTCCGACCGTCTCAAGCCGTATACCATCAAGACCGTCAACGGCAAAAAGGTCGCCTTCGTGGGTGCCATCACCTCCGATCTGAAGAACGTAGTCTCCCCCAGCGTGATGCAAGGCGTCACGGTGACCGACCCGGTTCAGGCTGTGAACAAGGTGGCCGACCAGCTGTCCGATGGCGATGAGTCCAACGGCGAGGCCGATGCGGTCGTGGCCCTGATCCATGAGGATGGCGACACCATCGCCTCCGACGGCGACGGTCTGGACGCTAACGTCGATCTGGTCTACGCAGGCCACAGCCACCGCAACGAGTACGGCACCACCACCAAGTCCGGAGCGCCGATCATCGAGGCCGGCAAGTACGGCCAGGATGCAGCTGTCCAGGATCTGTACATCGAGGGTTCCGGCAAGGATTCCAAGGTCACCGTGCAGAACGCCTCCCAGTATGACGTGACGTACGTGACCAACAAGGACGGCACCGCTCCGGCCAAGGGATTCGAGGGTGACGACAACGGCCCGGCCGCCAAGGTCTACAAGCAGGCTCAGGCGGATTCCGCCGAGGCTGGTAAGAAGGTCGTCGGCACCATCGACAAGTCAGCGAACTTCGCCAAGGGCGACTGGAGCGCCGAAACCCAGCTCGGCACGCTGAACGCCGATGCCGCACTCGAATCCACCAAGAAAACGCCCGTGGGCGAGAAGGCCTCCATCGGCTTCATCAATCCGGGCGGTCTGCGCACCGACAACCTCGATCTTGACGGCGACAAGCAGATCACCATCAAGGAGGCGTACAGCATGTTGCCGTTCGGCAACGACAACAGCGTGGTCACCCTCACCGGCAAACAGCTGAAGGACGTGCTCGCCCAGCAGTGGCAGATCAAGGACGGCAAGTCCAATGTGGTCCGTCTCGGCATCTCCTCGAACGTGACCTTCGTGTACACGCTGGTCGAGGACGCCAACACCAAGGCACCGGTCGCCACCGTCTCCGACGTGTTCGTTGACGGCAAGCAGATCAAGGACACCGACACCGTGACGGTCGCCGGCAACTCCTTCCTGCTGGCCGGCGGCGACGGCTTCACCGGTTTTGCCGCGCAGGGTCAGCCGCAGCTGACCGGCACGGTGGACGTGCAAGGTCTGATCGACTACCTTGCCGATCACAAGGATGTCAAGGCCGATGACTCGCCTGCAGGCATCGAGCTCAAGTCCTCCTCCGTTGAAGGCACCAAGGCATCCCTGACCTTCGACCTGCCGGTCTACGCGAATGGCCCTAAGCCAATCGCCCTCGGCCTGTATGTCAACGGCGTGGACTTCGGCGTGACCAAGCTCGGCAGCGCCAATCCGTCTGAGTTCACCGTGGCCAAGACGCTGAGCGCCGATGAAGCCAAGACGTTCGGCGGCACCGTCTCCACCGTCAACCCGCAGCTGCTTTACACGGACGCCGAGATCGCCGCCGCCGAGAAGGAGCACGCCAACGGTTCCGGCGAACAAGGTGGGAACAACAACCAAGGCGGCAACAACAACCAGAACGGCAAACCCAACGCTGACAAGAAGCCGACGGCCAAGCCGAACAAGACCGATCTGCCGGGAACCGATGCTTCCGTCGCTGGAATCTTAGCCGCAGTCAGCCTGCTCGCTGCCGCCGGTGGCGTGACCATCGTGCTGCGCCGTCGCCAGCAACGCTGAACGATTGTCCGACGCCTGTACAGGTACGGCAATAACCGATAACTGAATACCGAGGAATAGCCCCGCACGTCATAGCATGCGGGGTTTTTCCATGCCTGTTGAGCCTATTTCCACTGAGGACGACAACGGGGAAAACGACAAGCACATACCAGCTCCGGCAGCCGCCGCACACTGTAACGACACTCACATCGGCGGTCTCCAAATCGTTCACAGTACGCTGGAACCTAGCAATGATCGGTATCTCACGACGAAGGAGATTATGTATGGCCGATGATGCGATGGACGCGCGGCTGGAGCAGGCACTGCTCGGCATGCAGGCGAAACACGCACATGATTTCGATGCGCCTGAAAACGGCCCGACGGCTCAGGGCGGAAACGAACTGCATGACTTTGACGTGAACGAATTCCTCCACGGCCTCGACGCCATCTTCGACGCCCACAACGCCGCAGAAAAGGCGGGCCCGTATCTTGAACAAGCGGCGGTCGACGCGGAAAACGCTGGAGACGAAGCCGGACTGCTGACCGTGCTCAACGAGACGATGGGGTTCTACCGCTCGCAAGGCCGTCACAAGGAGAATCAGTGGATCGTGCAGCGAGCGCTGGAGCTGGCCGCCCGTATGGGCTTGACCACCGGCACGTCTGAGGCGTGGGCCACCACGCTAATCAATTGCGCCACCGCGATGCGCGCGGCCAAACAATACGATCAAGCCGAGGATTTGTATCATCAGGCGCAGAGTGTCTGCCGGCATTCGCTGGCACCCACCGACCGTAGGCTCGCAGCACTGCACAACAATCTGTCGATGCTCTACAGCGAGACGAATCGGCCCGACAAGGCGGAACTGGAGTTGCGCGAAGCGCTGCGCATTATAGAAGCCTCGAGCGTGAACCCGGACGCGGATATCGACGTGGCCAGCTCGCACACGAATCTGTCGTTGACCCTGCTGACCGAACACAAGTTGGAGGGCGCGCATTGGCATGCAGCCAAAGCGCTGGAAATCTATCGCACCGGTCATCTGGAGCATTCCGCGCATTATGCCTCCGCACTGGCGGGCTTCGCGCAGGTATGCTTTGCCGAGAGACGGTATACGGATGCGGTTACTGGATACCGGCATGCGCTGGCCGTGATCAAGGAATGTTACGGCAAGGACACCGATTACTGGCGTATCACCGCCGACAATCTGCGGCAGGCCGAGGAAGCGGCGGCGCAGGCCGGGGTGACGGTTGACAATGCGGGTGTTGCCGGCGATGCAGGCACGCCACCCCAGTCCGGATCGCGGCTGCCGAACAGCCCGGCACAGGACAAGACCGGTGCGAACGCGGCATCTTCCCCATCCACCGTTTCGGTGTCGACCGGTTCTGCGGGCGCGGTCGAGGCCGTTTCCGTATGCCCGGTGTCCGGTCTCAAATTGGCACGCGCGTTCTGGACACAGGTGGGCAAGCCGATGATTGCGGCGAAATATCCGCAGTATGTCGGGCGTATCGCCGCCGGACTGGTGGGTCATGGCTCGGAATGCTACGGATTCGATGATGAGTATTCGCAGGACCACGATTTCGGCCCGCGCTTCTGCCTGTGGCTTACGGACGAGGATTACGCGGCAATCGGCGAGCAGCTCGAGGCCGATTATGAAGCACTGCCACGCGGGTTCACGATGGACGCGCAAGGCCGTGTGACATTTATCGATATACCGTTCTC
>JAIJEI010000260.1 GCA_022739095.1 Bifidobacterium sp. | reverse complement strand
GGAGTTGTACGCAGTGATGATGTTGGAGCCAGCGGTGTTACCGGAGGCAGCGTTGCTGTTGGAGCCGCCGCAGGCGCTCAGCAGCATGGCCACGGAGCAGGCCATGGCCGCGAAAGCAAGAGCTTTCTTCTTCATATGATTTCTCCTATTCATTAGGTGCGGGACGTTGCAGCCTCGCCTCATGCGAACGGGGTCGGATTTCCTCATCGTCGGGACGCTTACGCTTCCCGCCGCTTCGGACACCCAACCCCGTTGCTGTTACCGTCATCTTTGCGCACTTGGGAGACAAGCAACGTACTTTTTTGTTACACCCATGTAAAATTCAGGGGTTTTTGCCGTCTAGGTTCAGTCTTTGCCAAGTTTGTTAACCAGCGTCCACATAGTGGTCATGCCCGGGGAAAGGCCTGTCCGTAACGGTTCTTGAGCTGCTCGATGGAGACGTGTGTATAACGTTGTGTGGTTTTCAAGGAGGAATGCCCGAGCATCTCCTGCACCTCCCTCAAATCGGCACCGCCGTCCAGCATGTGCGTGGCGGCGGAATGACGCAAGGCATGCGGGCTGATGTCCGGAACGCCCGCCTCTCGGGCCGCTCTGTGCACGATGTCACGGGCTATGCGTTGGTCGATACGACCGCCTCGTGCGCCGAGGAACAGGGCGTTGGTAGCACGGGACTTGACTGCATCCGTTGCCGTACGAGCCAGTACCGACCGCCCCTGTTCAAGCCAAGTCTCCAGCGCACGCTGGGCGGGTAGTCCGAACGGCACCACGCGTTGCTTGTTGCCTTTGCCGGTGACTTTGATGGTGCGATTGGAGAAGTCGATGTCGGCGATATCCATCGACACCAGTTCGGCGACACGGATGCCGGTGGCATACAGCAGTTCGAGAATCGCGGCGTTGCGCTGCGATTCGGCGGTGACTCGGGCGTTGTCGCGCTTGTCTGCACGAGCGGGTGCCTCACTTCGGTTTACGGTGTCGGCTGACTTATCAGCTGTTTTGCCGCTGCCGGACGCGGCTGCCGCTCCCCCATCGCCCTTGTACTGGCTCGTTGCAACGGCATGTTCAGCGACATCCAATAATTGCTCGGCCTGGGATTCGGTGAGCACCGCGGGCAGCGTGCTGGGAATCGAGGGAGTCATCAGTGTGGCGGCCGGGTCGGTGGTGGTCACCCCATGCTCATAGGCCCACGCGAAGAACCCGCGCACGGCCACGGTTTTGCGGGCCATGCTGCTGCGGGCGTGATCGCGCGATTCCACCGCCATCCAGCTACGCAAATCATCCAGCGTAATCTCGTTCAGATCGGTCACGCCGCGCAGCTCGAACAGGTGCAGACATGCCGAGAGATCCGCGCGATACGCTTTGAGCGTATTCGCCGACAGACCGCGGTTGGCTTTCAGATAGGAGACGAAGGAGTCGATATCGCCGTCGAACTGCGTAGATGACACTCTCGTTCTCCTCCGGATCCTTTATGGCCTTGGGTTACGGCCGGGGCGGCGTATTGCGCCGTTCCGGCACCGGTTTCAACGTGGCGATCTGCTCCTGGTGGATGGTCACGTTCTGGGCCGGGCGCGAACCATTGGCGGCGGCGTCACGCACCATCTCCAACGTGTATCCATCCCAGGAAACCACATGCCCCACATAGTCGCGGAACTTCATACGGTGGTCGACCGGGTCAATGCCGTCGGTGATGCGCACCACCACGCGGGCACCGG
>JAIJEI010000259.1 GCA_022739095.1 Bifidobacterium sp. | reverse complement strand
TTCAGTTGAAAGTCAAATGGATTCTTCCGAACACAATCATCTTGTATAGCAATATAGAATGAAGCCTTTAAAGAACGTTTGTAGTTATTGATGGTTTGATAAGCATAACCATTTTCACTCATTCTAATAGCCCATTCTTTAGCGTCTGATGGCTTAATACTGTCAATACTTCTTACACCTAACTTGTCTTTCTTCAAAATATCCATAAGATATTTGCGTCCAGTTTCAGTGTTTTTTCTAACCTTTGGTCTTTGAGCGTTCTGTTTTGCGTAAAGCTGGCAGAGTGTCATTTTCTTTCCTACAACATCAATACCATCATGAATGTCTTTCTGTAACTCTGCGATTTTCTCTCTAAGTGAGATACAATCACGCTTTCCTGCTGGTACTCGGTCTGTAGCCACAAGTTTCCACGAGTAAACAAATTGCGGTTCTCCAAATGAATCTGTATATTTGTATAAGTATCTTCCGTCTTTTCGTTGGCTCTCTCCAGTCTTTAAAATTCGACCTTTATTGTCACGTCTTTTTTCTGACATGGCATTTGCTCCTTTCCTTTATGGAAAGAGCCTTGATACGACTTAATACTATTTTATCATATACAAGACCCTTTGGCGACGCTAGATTGCGTCCAATGTATCTATAATTTTTTCAAATTGTTTTCGTTTAATCTGAATACGATTGCCATTCATAATCAGCCAATTTGCATTTTTATTTTCCTCTGCCAAGCGTCGTAGCTTGTTTTCGCCAATACGAAAATATTTTGACGCTTCTTCAATGGTTAGGGTATAACGTTCCCAAATAGGAATGTCAGTCTGCTTCATAAAATCCTCCTTTCCAAATCACTTATTTGGATTTCATAAAAGTTGTTTTACCAGCAATCGAACAGCTTTAGCAAAGCTCACGGGAGTTCCACCCCTGCATGGTTCTCATGTAGCCATACTCATTGCCTGCGACGCTTTTAACGCTCGGACTATTGACTGTATGGGAGTATCATTATCACGATAAGAAAGTCGTCGCTGGCAATCCTGCTAAAGATTGTTTTTCGGAACACTAACTGAAACGCTCGCTATCTTTAGAAGATAGGTCATGGCGGTTAGCTCCGTTGGCTCTTTTCTTATCGAAACGTATTCAATTACTTTTATTCAGTTTTCAAAGAACAATGGCTCGTTAGCCTATCAAAACACATTGAAAGCTCAATATGCTTTGATGGAATAACAAACCTCCCTGTTCGGGAAGCGTGGAATAGTATGGCACGCTTCCACGAAAAGAGAGAGGTTATTACTTAATTTCAAATGACAGAATCTTTGTAATCAGTCTGGTTTCCATTCTTCCACGTAAGACTTCATCAACGACCATACTTTGATTGCCATATTCATCTTTCATAAGTCGTAGGGAACGCTTCGTTATGTACCCTCTGTAATGATGTAGAATCTGGTTAATCGCTTCGGTATCGCCATCTGTTGCCTTTACAATGAGAGGAAAGGGAATCATAGGATATTGTGTTTTCATTCTTCAAATTCCTCCATAAACTTTTTAATTAAGGCTAGTCCACTGGTTCTATGCCGATAGACAGTAGAACGGTTCAATTTCAACAGGTCTGCAATTTCTGAATCGCTCATGTCCATAAAGTAAAACAGCAGTAGAATTTCACGTTTCTTGTCTGGCAACTCACGTAATGCTTCACTCAACAAATCATTTTCAACGCCTACTGATAACCCATTGAGT
>JAIJEI010000258.1 GCA_022739095.1 Bifidobacterium sp. | reverse complement strand
TTGCCCTTGCAGGTCTTCACGATGCAGTACATGATGAAGCCGCCGGCGATGCCGTAGGAGATGGAGTAGGAGAAGGCCATGAACACGGCGGCGAAGAACGCCGGGATGGCCTCGTCGATGTCGTCCCACTTGACTTCCTTCAGGGAAGCGGCCATCAGGCAGCCGACGATCACCAGCACGCCGGCGGTTGCGGCGGACGGCACGGCGGAGACGACCGGGGCCAGGAACATGGATAGGGCGAAGCAGATCGCCACAACCACGGAGGTCAGGCCGGTGCGGCCGCCTGCGGCGATACCGGCGGAGGACTCGACGTAGGTGGTGGTGTTCGAGGTACCGCAGATGGCACCGATGGAGGTGGCGATGGAGTCGGCGAACAGGGCCTTGTCCATCTTGGAGGAGAAGCCGTGGCCGTTCTCCAGTGCCTTCTCGTCTTCAGCGGAGAAGATGCCGGTGCGGCGGCCGGTGCCGATGAATGTGCCCAATGTGTCGAACGTGTCGGACATAGAGAAGGCGAAGATGGTCACGATGACCAGAGGCAGCTTGGAGACGTCGGAGAACAGCGCCGGGAAGCCCTCGGCGGAGAAGATCGCGCCGAACGTCTGCGGCAGCTGGGAGAAGGTTTCGCTGATGGACTGCGAGTTGGACCAGGTGGTCACGCCGAACGGGATGCCGATCACGGTGGTGATGGCGATGGCCAGCAGCATGCCGCCCTTAACCTTCATCACGGTGAATACGATGGCCAGCACGAGGCCGATCAGGAAGACCCACAGCACCTTGTCGTTGAAGTCGGCCAGACCCGGGGTCGCCGCAACGGCACCGCCCTTGGCGGCGGCCTTCGGATCGCCAGGAGTGAACTTGATCAGGCCGACGTTCAGCATGCCCACGTAGGCCACGAACAGGCCTATGCCGCCGCCGATGGCGTGCTGCAGGGACTCCGGGATGGCCATGATGATCATCTTGCGGATCTTGGTGACGGTGATGAGGATGTTGATCAGGCCGCACAGGAACACCATGCACATGGTCTGCTGCCAGCTGAAGCCGAGGCCGAAGCACACGGTGTAGGTGAAGAACGCGTTAAGGCCCATGCCGGCGGCCTGGGCGTACGGCACGTTGGCGAACAGGCCCATGACCAGGGTGCCGATGATGGCCGCGATGATGGTGGCCAGGAACACGCCGCCCCACGGCATACCCGTCTGCGACAGGATCTGCGGGTTGACGACGATGATGTAGGCCATCGCGAAGAACGTGGTCAGGCCGGCCAGAATCTCAGTCGAGACGGTCGTGCCGTTTTCCTTCAAATGGAAGAACTTCTCCATTTACTCTCTACTTCCTTGGGTTTATGCGGGGCTGCGCACCGCGCTCATAATGCTGCGGCTGGCCCCGGCGAGAATTGCGACTCGCCCTGATCGGCCTGCCCAACGCGCGTCAGGCGCTGCGCACCCAATCAGAACCGTGGCCGATTATAGCTTGTGAAGGTAACGTGAACGGGTCCGGTAGTAGACTGATTGCCAGAATAATTCGGAACAACTCAGGGGACACGAAGGGCACACCCGTGGAAAGAAGGCGCGCGATGAAACCGGCCGTCGAAGTCAGCATCACCTCTTGGAAGAAGAATGTCGTCAAGCCCGGTCAGGAGTACGGCCGCGCACTGCTGATGCCCGGCACCGGCTACAACTGCGACCGCCCGCTGCTCTACTGGTCGGCCCAGGCTCTGGTCGAGGCCGGCTGGCGAATCGACCGCATGAA
>JAIJEI010000257.1 GCA_022739095.1 Bifidobacterium sp. | reverse complement strand
GGCTGCGGCGGAGTGATTGTCGCTTGAGGCCGTAATAGGTTGTACATACACGGAAGCCCCTCTATTTGAGGGGCTTCTTTGTGTGATGGGCTCACCTACGGACAGTCCACCGGATTGCCCGCTTAATGACTCCACACTGCCGCATCCGGATCGTCATCGGGGTTGTAGCCGTCGTCGTCCGGATCACTGTAGGTGGATTCGTCATCGATAACGCCGGAATCGGCTTCTTCGTTAAGTTCGGCAAGTGCCTTGGAATCAAGGTTGTAGCTCGGCAGGACGTTGTCGATGTAGCTGGTCACAGCCTCGCCCATCGGCACGTCGTGACCGGCCTTCTCCGCCAGGAACCAACGGTGGTCAAGCACTTCGTGGAAGAACTGGGCGGGTTCGATCTGGGAGCGATATTCGCGCGGAATCATGCGCACGGTCGGCTCGAACACCTCGCGCATCCAGTCGGTGGCCACGATTTCCAGATCCTCGCCCTCACGCCACGTGGAGGCACGGTAGGCGTCGAGGTCGTTGAGCAGACGGCGGGCCTGGTTCTCCTGCACGTCAAGGCCGGTGAGACGCAGCAGCTTGCGGTTGGCGTAGCCGGCGTCCACCACGCGCGGACGGACCAGCACACGCTTGCCATCCTCGGCGGTCTTCATTTCCAGCTCGTCCACGTCGAAGCCCAACTCGTTGAGCTTGTTGACGCGCTGCTCGATCTTCCACATCTCGTCCGGGTTGAACTTGTCGGTGTCGGTCAGGGCACTCCACAGCGAGTGGTAGCGGTCGACCAGGCGGTTGCCCACCTCGATCTCATCCACGTCGCCGGGCAGCAGCTTGCCGGACGCCAGATCCATGAGTTCGCCGATGATGTTGGTGCGGGCCAGATCGATATCGTATTCGCGCTGGCCGTCGGTGAGCTGAACCTGCAAATCACCGGTTTCGGCGTCCACCAGGAAGGCGGAGAAAGCGTCGGCGTCGCGCAGGAACAGGACATTCGACAGGGACACATCGCCCCAGTAGAAGCCGGCCAGGTGCAGGCGCACCAGCAGCACGGCGAGGGCGTCAATCAGTCGTTCGGCGGTGTCCGGGCGCAGGTTGCGAGCGAACAGCGCACGGTACGGCAGCGAGAACTTCAAGTGTCGGGTGACCAGAATCGCTTCCAGAGGCTCCTCTTCACGGGTGTGACGGCCAGTGACCACGGCGATCGGGGTCACGGTCGGCAGCTCGAGTTTCTGCAGTCGGCGCAGAATCTCATACTCTCGCTCGGCCACCTGACGCGTGATCTCCTTCATGGCGTACACCTCGTCGCCCACGTGCACGAATCGCACGACGTGGCGGGAGATGCCTCGCGGCAGGTTGGCCAGCAGGTCCTCGGGCCAGGTGGCCAAGGGCTTGTGCCAGGGCAGCGTGAACATCTTCGGGTTCGAGCTGGCGGCGGTGATCTTCAATGCTTGCGGCTCAGCTGAACTGGCATGTTCGTCTTCGGCTTTGACAGACGTGGCCTTCAGCGCGCGCGGATCCATTTGGGGCAAATCGTTCAACTCCATGTGTTCGATTTTACGTGTCGTTCGCGATGTGTGCTCCTTTGCCACGACTTCGGCGCGTTATGTTTACGGGAAAAACACCGTTTGACCTCTCCCCCAGACCGCAAAAAAGAAAAGCCCCGCAACTATGCAGGGCTTTTCCAACGAGGCCATAAGAGAGGAAGAGAATAACCTCGTTTAATGGTTGACGAAGCGATTAGACCTCGCCAAGTATCTACTAGTTC
>JAIJEI010000056.1 GCA_022739095.1 Bifidobacterium sp. | reverse complement strand
TTCTTCGGCAGGATGAAGACCGAGGCGGTCTACCCCGAGAAGTGGGAGGAACACACCCGCAACGAGGTGCTCGCCTTGGTCGATGAGTACATACGCTGGTACAACCACGAGCGCATCAAACAGTCGCTTGGTTGGATGAGCCCGGTACAATACCGTCAAAGCCAGGGAATGGCTGCGTGATTATCTCCAAGAAAACGTCCACAGCCCCTTATCACTTGTCGCCCGCGACGATCACGCCACGCTCGTAATAATAAGTGCCGCGCTTCAACCCCGTCGCCTGAAGCGCGCGGACCAGACCGAACTCACCCCTGATCGCGTCAATGATCCGAGTCCTCGACCAGTTCGTCAGCATGGACGGGTCGAGGCGTGGGTCATCGGCTTTTAAAACCCTGATAGTCTCCCCCATCACCGCGTTCTCCAACCACAGGGCCTCCACCTGCCGGCGCAGCTCCTCCACACCGCCGGCGTCTGGCGCGTCTTCGTCCCATCCCATGGCCAATCCAGCGCCGCCTTCCTCGAGATGAGCGTTGGCCCACGCGAACACGCTCGACGGTAAGCAGCCCGCCGATGCGGCAGCGGACTCCGGTCAGCGCGAACACGCGCACGGCCCCAATCTGGCCTCCAGCGTATACGACACCCCGTATCGCCGCGAGGCCGGACTGTAACGGGGTCGGCACACACCCACAGCCTCACCGTCCTTCGCGTGGGCATGCCCGGCATCGCGCCAATCGTGCGCATCCCCATACCCTGAACGAAATACAAATCACGGACGCGGGCTCTCATCCCCTGCGAATGCATCACGGACTCCAATCCGAACGCCGAAACGTCCAACTTATCGTCCGCACTTCATCCCCCATCGAGCTCGACTGTCCCGGTGTCATACCTGAAATGTTCAACAATCGGGTCAAGACATCCGCTTACTCGGTGCTTTCTAACGCATCCATGATCTTACGCATTCATCAAGCTCTGCTACAGCGAGCTAAGCCATGCATCTACAGCATATTATTCTTGCTCAGAGAGCAGCAGAGCCTTTAAGGCATATCACCGAATCACAGTGGTCACTGTTTCCGATGCCTTCCTAAACGATCGAGGATGAGAAACACCTACCTTTTTCTTACCCACAGCAATATACATAATAAATTCTTCTTCTTCGGAAATATTCAGCAATCTACGTGTAGATCCATCCTGGTGAATATCAAACATCGTATTCAGAGGACAAGCTCCTAGATCATAGGACTCTAATGCTCCCAACAGAGCCATAGAAAAAATACCGCCATCGACATACGGCTCATTCCTTTCAATCGCATTGTTGAACGAGCTATTATGCGCTGTCACTAAAAGCAATGCAGGAGGGAACTCATACCCACGCCATCCTCCTTGAATTGTGAGTGCCTGTTTAATAATTAATTTGTTAAAGATGACTCTGACTGCTTGTGGTTGTCGATTACAAACAGTTGGAGCCCTCATCGCTAATGATATAGCTGATTCTATAGTGGACTCAGAAACCGGACAATCTTCAAACTCTCTGATGCTCACTCGAGAATTTAAGATTTGAGAATATGTTTTCATAGATGAAGAATTCTCTGATCCGCTAATAACGGATGTTCCCGAAAACGAAGGATCGGACGCATCGATATCCTTCATTATTTCTCGATCAAATGCACCATTAAAGAAATCAGGTAAAACACAGCCGATTTCATCATGCTTATCTATATATGCTTTTAAAGCAGAAGTAGCTACTTTAAAACCAAAAATATCTTTTGAATAACCATGACTATTCCATTTTTTAAGGCATACGCCAAGGGCATAAATCGGACGAGAACCAAATCCTGGCCTAAAATTGCTGTGACTAAGTCCTTTTTCTATTTGATGGGAAAAGAAAATCAACTGCGTTTCAAGTTGTTTTTGTCCCGTATTGCCCGGCAAAGCAGCGTTTTTTGAGAATCGTCTATCCTGTTTCATGAAAAGTACAAATAGCAATAAAAGAGATTTGAGTCTTCTGAGCTTCTCATACATACGCCCAGGAATGTGATCTCGAACAAAAGCTTTTATTTTCATAAAAAACTCCATTTCTAGAAATTAAAATGTTTTCTTATCAGAAAAAAGAAGAGCGGCAAATAGTGGCAATGGATTAAGGTATAATTCAAATAGAACCCAATTCACACAACCCTGAATTGCTACAACAATAAGCAGAAAACACACATAATCCAAATTTGCTTTATACGATTTAACAGCTAACATCATATAAAAAAATATGATAAGCAATGCGCAAACAACACCATATAAAATAGGATTGATAACATAGGCAGAATCAACGTAATCATAGGTAGAGGAAGAGTCCAATGTAAGACGGCCTCCGGAAGAAACTGCCATATCAGTAGGCGAAAAACCAAAACCCGAAAATGAAACATTTTCCCCAAAAAGAGAAACACCATAGGCATGCAATGCATCTCTGCCTAAGCCTAAGCGCCACGTCAACAGTCTATTGAAGAACTGCATCACTGGATTTCCTTCGGAAAAGAAATAGTTCACAAAAAAGAACACCAAAGGAATCAGACAAAATGATAAAATACTAAAAACTCTTACAAATTTATGATCAGCGCGCGATTCTCTACCTTGATCCAGTACAAAAGTCCCAATCAATGCAAGAAGAACAATAAATGACTGGGTTACAAATCCCCAAAAAAAGAAATTAAGTAAAGACGAAAAAACAATAATCCATCCAGTCAATTTCGGTACGTGACCTCTAAAGTAGAGAATGATCGCAATCGATATTCCTTCTAAATAATATCCAAGCATCGAGCCATAACTAAAACCAAGATCATAGGGCAAAAGAAAATAGACACCAGGCCTGTAAATATTTGGAATTATGCCACATAAAGCTGAAAAGACAACTATTAAACAGCTAAACAATAAAGAAAAAATAAAAAGACGTAATACACTTTGAATATTCTCACTCGGAATGCTATAAATAGACAAAACAAAAATCAAAGGCGTCACGGACTGTGATTTTTGATAGACTAAAAGCGCAAGAACAACAGACAGTATTGCAATAAAAACATGACTTATTTTCACCGTCACTTTAGTCACTGCAGCAAGACAGAATAAAAGGATGCACAACAGTTTCGTCGAAGAAAAGAAGAAATCAGGCAACAAAGCTGTAAATGTAGAACGCGATAATACTATATTAACGCAATATACAAAAATTCCAACATAGTAAAAATAGGCATTAAACTTCTGAATAGAAGAAACCCTATCTTGCTTCAGAGACGCAGCACAAGTTATCTTAGTCACAGTTTATATCCGTTCAGGACTCATACTTAAGAGAATAGGAAAGATAAGACACAGATTCTTGCTTTAGTTTATCAAGCAATTGCCGATAATCTCTATCTTCAGAAAAATTACCTTTAGACAATTTTGATACTGAATCTTCCAGCGAACCAATAATGTGATCTGACAAATGAAGACGACTAAGAACTTGATCCTTACGAGTACTTGAACCACTTCCGCTACTGATTGACAAGAAAGGTGTTCCCAAATTTAAAGAGAAGAGAGTACCATGATATGAATCAGTTATCACTAGAGAAGCATTATTAATTGCCTGAATGAACTCAGACGGTCCAAAAGAATGATCATTTATCAAGTACTTATCAGATGGCACATATGCAAACGGCGTGATAACAAGCACCGGAACATTCAGACTCTTCGCAATATTTCGAAGAGTTGTTACTCTTTTGGCAACTTTGTTGGTCCCATCAAGGCTATAGTACAACACGAAGTCATGAGGCAAAGATCTAATACTGGCACCCTCAGATACTTTTAACCAATTTTCTTTGGACAAAAGCAGTGTAGGATCCAATACGTTAGGAACCTTCTTTCCTGTTAAGCGACTTATTTTTACTGCAGCATCTTCTTCTCTGGCAGATATAAAATCAAATCTCTTTAACGGCTCCACGATATTCTGCAATTCTTCATCAGACATGCTCGATGGCGAAGATGCATACGTAATTTTTTTTCGCGTTGTAAAAGTCAGAAGATACGGATTCATCGCGGACCAATTCTCATTCTGGAGTTCATTCGAATGCTTATTGATGATCTGATCACTTCCGCTCACAAATACATCAAAGGTGTCTGCGATCTTATTAAGCTCATCCGGAAATGTGAAACGCTCTTCCGTAAGAGAGAGATGCTCTTTTATGAAGCTCTCAAAACGATTCCGACGTATTAATCGCTCTGACCTCGCCGGCATCATCATCAAATCTTTAATAAATGGTTTTATTCCAAACGATGTTCTGTACAATTTGCCATAATAATCATTCTGTGATTTTGGCCTATAATCTATAGTAGAAACATCAAATCCCAACATCGAAATCGATTGTTGTGTCGCATAAGCCTGCAATACTGAACCAAAATTATACGCCGCGTGAAAAGTTATGATACCTATTTTTTGAGACATTGTACTTTCCTTATTTCACAAATAATATTTTTTTAAGACTATTCTTGAATTCTGTCACGATAACATTATCATTATTCTGATAAACAGGGCAATACTGCACATTAAGCCCTTTCCCAATAACCCAAACGTTCAACAAACGCTCGGCGATAAAACCAAATACTCTTTGATTATACTTATCATATTCTGAAAAATCAATCTCATTCTTTGCTTGAAACAAAATGTCAAACAGCCAATTCATATACTCAGCAAAAAGCTGCCTAGAGGAAACAAACATATTAAATGGAGAAAAGGAATGGGATTCCATAAGACCATCAAAAGCAGGAATATACCCTGGATAGCTTTTTTCAAGTATCTCTCTCACCTTAAGCATATCAGCCAAATTATGGTAACGCGCATAATCATCCCTGACCGACCGTCGCAAAGGCATTTTCTGTGCCAAAATTATATCTTTAGACAATAAAACTTTTTCAATTTCATCTAACGAAAGAATATTAGACGCATTGTTATCAAATCTATTTTTATAAAAAAACCTTCGATAATGAACAAACCCAACATTTTTTTCTAATGAAACATTTTTCCATACCCAATATTGCGCTGTAAGCTCACAAAATGAATGATTCAGGACCGAAATATTATCTCCAGAATTATCTTTCAGAGATATTGTTGCTGAGTTATATTTTGCACCGGCTAATATAGGACTATACCCATTAATATCAGGCATATAAAAATCTTTATGTGCTATAACAAAAATATTAGTCTTTTTTGTGTTCATCTTATTAAACTCTTTCATTTTATGATCTTTTTTTAAAAAGAAGATAACAACTTCAACAGAACTTGGTTTACAAAATATTCTCGACTAATGAGAAGCGTAACTAAAAAAATAGAACATAAAAGAGCTGATCCAACAAACAGAGAAAACAGTACATTCATTGTACCTATCAACTTCAGAAAGAACATACAAACTAGATATGTGATCACTCCGCATACAGCTACTTTTATAAATTCTAACTTCCCTATTATCCTTTTTAAAAGATCTCTGTTCTGGATGGATCTAATAATAAATACAGCCAACTCACAGGCAACAGCACTGAGAGCAGCCCCTGTAGGCCCGAAATGCGGGATTAAACATAGATTAGCGATTATGGCAACAAACAGACCTACAACATTTATTGTGGCCCAAATCTTCTCCTTTTCATTTGAAGCCATGTAATTACCAAGCACAGAGTTCAACGAGGATATGGCAATTGTTGGACTAATAGCAACCAAAGGAGTAACAGCTCCCATAAAATCTTCTCCACCTAAAAGCCATACTATGCTATCTCTTTCCAAAATGCACAAGAGAATTATCAAAGTAGAAACTAAAAAAGAAAAATTCAAAGTCTTCGCAACCAAAACTTCCATCCTCTTCTCTGCTTTCTGCGCGTGATAATAAGATAATCTTGGCAACATGACATTGCCGACTGAATTCACAGCAGTGAGAAAAGTGCCTTTAATTTTTATCACAAGTTGATAGATGCCAACCATGTTGGTTGTTCCAAGAAAACCCAACATAACAAGATCCGCTTGGACATACATGCCCGATGTAACCGTTGCAATAAAAAACATTAACATCGGTTTAAAATGACGAAAAATATCTATCCTAGTATGTATTCTCAGATCAACCATCTTTCGAATACGTATTATATTAAAGATATTTGAACCATAGCCCGCAAGAACTACAATTGCACCATACATTACATAGTCTTTTTGCTCACGTATTAACACAAACATCAAAACTATACAAAACAATTTTATAGCAACATTACGAATTGTAATATACTCATACTGTTCTAATGCTTGATAGAGCCATTCGACACCAAAAGATGCAAGCCACAACGCCACTCCGAAAAGAAGGAACAACTCCTTTTGAACGTACATCTTAGGAACCAAAAAAATACATAAAAGATATACCGCAAATACTAATGTAGTAGAACATGTAAGAATTATTAATAATTCTTTCACCGTCTGAGACAGCTCAGCTGCATCATCTCTGACCTGTGCGCACGCTTTAACTCCATAAGATGATATTCCCAGCAAAGCAACCAAGGAAAAATAAGTCACCACACTCTGAGCGAATGCTACGGCACCTGTCCCATAAGTTGATAAAACTCTTGATACATACGGGACAGTTATCAATGGAAACAAAAGAGATGAACTCGTCAGAATCATGTTCATCAATACATTAAATTTTACTGATCGTATCCGTGGTTTTGCCATAAGACCCAACTTCTTAAAATACGTACTTAGTCATTACTTTGATCTCGTTCGAATGATCAAATCCTGTATTAAAGATATTCGATTTTTTATCATTTTCTGTAATGGTTCATGAGTAAATGAGGAAGCATTATTACCATGCCTGCGATATAATCCTAAACACTGATTACAAATAGAAACTTTACCATAAATCTCATTAATGAGGCCGATCCATTGATCATGCATTGGAACATTCTCGGGGATGGGGAGTAATCGTGGCACCATTCTCCTCTGAAAAGCCATCGCACTTCCCATAAACGAATTTTTAATTAGATTGCGTACTAATCCTTTTGCTGAATTTCTGAATTCAAAAAAGGATGGATCAATTACATTCAACTGTTTATCTACAATTTGAACATCATGCAGTACACAAGTTATATCGGCATTTTCAGAAAAAAGACCAAGCACTATACTAACTTTATCTGGAAGCCAGATATCATCTTGATCCGAAAGGAAGATTATATCTTTCGAAGCCTTCGCAATTCCAAATTCAAAATTCTTAATAACGCCTCTCCTCGGACCTTCATAATAATTTATAATCGAATACTTTTTAACATATTCATTAATAATATCTAACGTACCATCTGTAGATCCATCATCCGAAATAACAACCTCATCACAATCCCGCAACTGCGGAATAATTGAATCAAGTTGGTCACGCAAAAATTTTTCACCATTATATGTCGCAATTACAACACTTGCTGAGAGCATATTCTTTCAAACCTCAGTCTTCTTAAAGGACTTTTTGAATTTGCCATACATCTAACTGTTAAAGAGCAATCGACACTTTTATTCCTAAAATAGTTTTGCTTGGATCCAGCTTTACACTGAACATAAGAATGCGATTAGTTAACTGACTTACCAAGGAACAGCCATTCATACTCATCTGCGATGAACTGCCAGCTGTACGCATCGGCAATACGTTGTTTCGACTTTACCCCCAGATCTCGAATCTCCTCAGCCGTCATGTTGTCGGCCTTGTTGATTAGCGCAGCCAGATTGCCGTCATCCTTGGTCCAGTAGAGCGCCGCATCCTCCGCGACCTCCTGATTGAAGCCCACCTTCAACAGCAAGTTCAGATCCGTGCTGCCCAACGCTTCCAACAAGCTTGGGTTCGTACCGCCCACTTCATGGCCGTGGAAATACCCATAGGCATTCTCTCGGATCTTCTTCAGCAGTTCCTTGTCGTACACGGTACCGACGAACTTGATACGCGAATCATTGTCGAAACCGGTCTTGGCCTTGAGTTCATCAAGGAACTTGTCGCTGACGTTCGTAATCAAAGCGAAATCCCGCTTCGAGTCGCTCTTCATGAACTCGCGAATCATTGTCTCGTAATTGTTCTCCGGAACGAACCTGCCAACCACCAGATAATACGACTTCGCAGACAGTCCCTTGACCTTATACCAGTCCTGCAGCTTCGTATCGTCATCCTTGATGCTGCTGCGCTGAACTTCGGCACCGTATGAGATGAACAGCGTCTTCGGAGTGTACTTGCCATACTCCTCATGGATATACCGTTCCATGTTCTTGGAGTCACACACCAGCAGATCGCAATGCTTGGTCATCATCTGCTCGGAGAGCTTCCAATACTTGCGTACCGGAGCGCTCCACTTGGCACGCATCCATTCATGTCCGTCCGGATTGATGTACAGCTTGCCGCCGAGCCGGTGGATCTCGCGCTCGAAATGCGCAGCAAACGGACCGATACGGCATGCAAGAATATAGACGATCGGGTGCGGTATATGATGCGCCTTGATATACTTCACGCACTCATTCAATGCGGCCACGTCGTAATAGATGGCCTGGGCAGGTCCAATGTTCGGCACCTTGACCTTGAAGCAGCGGGCATTGTTATACATGAAACTGCCACGCTCAGTCGACTTGCACGCCACATGATACCGCAGAGAGGGATTGGTCTGATGATACTCCGTCAAATAGTCGACGAAGGTCTCATACCCGCCATAATTCGCAGGGATTCCCTTGGACCCGACGATGAACACATGTTGTACCGGCATAGCTTCTTCCCCAATGTCCTTCTTTTACGGCCCATCGCCGCAATACAAACAGGAGACACAGGCCTGCATACATCATGCAGCCCGAGGCATCCTCGTGGTGCTGCCGACGCAGCACCACAATGTGGTCAACTATAGCAAAGAGAGTATACTTGCTGGCTCATATTCATGCGCGCTTATGCCGCGCAGAAACGCATTCGTGCTCTGGATACAGCGATGTCGCCCACACCAGCAATGGCAGCGCATAGAACGCGTATCCTTCGAATTGCACATATAGGTAGGACACCAAGATCAGCCAGCACACAATCGTCTTGCGCCACGCATGGCGCGACGTGATATGACGCAAGACGCTTATCAGCAATATGACGCACGCTGCTGCACCGAATTCAACGATAAAGCTGGTATATGCACTCATCGTGAACATATTGGCCGACGTTACCTGCGTATACCACCGGATTGGCTGACTTGCATCCAGTCCAAACCGCTGCAGAACATGAACAGCGGCATTCGCACCTTGATGAGTCGCATCGGAGAGATTCCCCGCTCCGTATCCGAGCAACAGCCGCAACGGATGCTTCGCGGCACCGACAAGAGGTCCCATCGATTGCCAAAGGCGTGCGTAAAACGATCCATCACCATCGAACCCGAGCTCCGCTATGCTGCTAAGCCGATGGTTCAGCAGCATGCTGCCAGTGCCCGCGCCGACTGCAGCGACAAGTTCAGCGAGCGCCAATAGTCGGCCTCGCCAACTCTTCCAATCCGCAGACTCGATAATCACAAACACCAACGCGATAATCGAGTCAAGAATGATGCGCACGCCTGCACCCATGAGCACCGAGCCTGCAGCGAATACCATGATAAGGACGCGCAGTTGGTTTGCACGCTTGTGGTCACGACCACGCACCAGCCAGATGAGCGGCAGCAGCACACCGAACAGGTGCATACCTATATAGCTCGGTTCTGCGAACAGAAACTGCGGGCGGCCACCGCCCCAATGCGAAGTGCTGCTGATGTACTGGCGGCTCATCAGATGAATGAAGAAGTTCTTTACGGAAGTCCAATCAAACATGATTGACAACCGCTGCACCACGCCGACTGCGAAGGCGAACCAATATACGAGAATCAGCAGATCCAACATGCGCCGCCAAGACAAGCGCTTGATACGTAATGCCATGTCCAACGCACACAGGCAGGCGAGAGCCCCAGCCACGCCGGCCAGCGACACCAGCGCCGGAAGCCGATGGAATGCTACCAGATACCAATCCACTGCAGACAGCGCGATTAACAGCACCGGAAACAGGAAGAATGCGCGGAAACGGTGCCAAACCTGCGGCAGCAAACGCCAGTTCGCTACCGCATATGCCATAAACAACCACGGAGAAAGCGGCGTCCAAAACGGCATGTATGGGCCTGCTACTGTGCCGTCAATCGGCAGCATGGCGAGCGCCGCATAGAACAAAAAATCTGAGGAATCGACCAATATCGGTCGATCATTATCAAACGAGACGCCGGCTTTCCCGAAATCCGCCTCGGCGATGCCGGCAATATTAGAATCAGTCACTCATTACTCCCACTGTCATCACCCAACAGCATGCCACTGTAACGGACAAATCGTATCGGGAGATGAAACCGGCGTGAGAATGACGTGAATACTTACGTCTTACGTCAGCTTGATGTCAGACCGTGTAAGCATACTGCCGCGTGATTTGAGGGCGCACCGGAGCTTCCTCAACGCGGTAGTGCTTGCGCATGCTGGTCAGGATGGTGCGCAGCGCTTTGTTCGTCTGCTCTGCTGCGGTACGGAACTTTGCGTATTCCTTGCCGTGCGGATCTTCAATATCCTCGGGTTCGGGAAGCATGGGCCGAATAATGGAAGCAGAGTCAATCACTGACTGCAAGCGTTCCTGAATGGTCAAGCCCTTGACCAGCCCGTTGCGCGCGCAGTACTCGCACATGTTTGCGAAGTCACCCAATAGGAACGTGTATTTCACAGCAGTGGGAGCCAACGTGACGATGTCTTTGCGCTGATCCTTTTCAAAGCACAGGATCAGATCAGCGGACTTGGCCATCGGCTGCGTCAGGCGTCGAGAGCGGAACCCACTCGGTTCGATGCCCACGCTCTCCATGAGCAGGGCGCTGTTGGGGTCAATCTGGTGCATGGGCAAGCCATGCGTGCCCGCGCTGGAAACCTGCACTGTGGTACCGGAAAGGTAGCGGGTGAGTAGCAGCTCGCCCATGGGAGAACGACAGATATTGCCGGTGCAGACGAACATAATGTGCATGGGCTCAGTCCTTCTTCATACTTACAACGCTACCTTGCGGGCCTGCGTACAAAC
>JAIJEI010000256.1 GCA_022739095.1 Bifidobacterium sp. | reverse complement strand
GGCGTGCCGCGTGTGTTCGAGAAGGTGTATAACGCGGCCTCGCAGAAGGCTGGTGCCGGCATCCAGGGGCATATCTTCGCCCAGTCGGTCAAGCACTTCGTCAAGTGGAGCAAGGATGAGCAGGCCGGCTGCGGCCATTCGTTCATCGAGCGCATGCGCCATTCGTTCTACATGGCCACGGTGGGCAAATCCATTCGTTCCGCTCTCGGACCGAACCTCAAATGGCTGGCCTGTGGTGGCGCGCCGCTCAACGTGGATTTGGCCCACTTCTTCAACGGCATGGATGACATCACCTTCATCCAGGGTTATGGCATGACCGAAACCGCCGCTCCGATGCTCGTCAATTGGGAGGACGACAACGAGGTCGGTTCGGTCGGCAAGCCCGGGCCTGGCATGGGCGTGCGTCTTGGCGAAGACGATGAAATTGAGCTGACCGGCCCGAACGTGTTCCTTGGCTACTACAAGCAGCCCGAACTCACCGCACAGACGATGACTGCCGACGGCTGGATCAAAACCGGCGATCTGGGCCGTATAGACGACCGCGGCTTCACCTTCATCACCGGACGCAAGAAGGACATCATCATCACCGCCGGCGGCAAGAACATCAGCCCCGCCCCGATGGAGGATGTCATCGACACCTGCCCAATCGTGGCTCATGCCGTAGTGGTCGGCGATGGCAAGCCGTTCGTGTCCGCACTTATCGAGCTCGACCCCAAAATGCTGCATTCCTGGCTGGAAGGTCAGGGCCTCAATGCCGACATGACACTCGCCGAGGCCAGTGACAACGACGCGGTGCGCGCCTTTATCCAGCAGTACATCGACCAGGCCAATGCCAATGTCTCCCGCGCTGAGTCCGTGCGCAAATTCGCGGTGCTGGACGAGGAATTCAGTCAGGAGCACGGCACGCTCACCCCGAGTATGAAAGTGGTGCGTCCCAAGGTATTGCAGCGCTACGCCACCGTCATCGAAGAGGATCTGTACGCGCCCAAGCCATCCAACAAGTCGCTGCCCGCCACTGCCAAGATCATCGACAGCACGCTGGAGACCGTCAAGAAATCCTCCGAATCGGTCAAGCAGGCGTCCGAACAGGTCAAACAGGCCTCGGAACAGATGAAAACCAGCGTGTCTGATTCGATTGCTAGCGTGTCGGAGAAGATCAAGAAGTCGAAGGTCGAACCCGAAGGGGGCGAGACCGGCGATTCCGCCGACAATGCCGACAATGCCGACAATGCCGCTGACACCGGCAGCAAGCCGGACCAGCCGGCTGACGAGAAGAACGAGGAGTAACGAGAAGTGGCCATCCGTGAGATCAGGGTCGTGCCTGACCCAGTCCTGCGCACCCCCTGCGATGAGATCAAGGAGATCACCCCGGCCGTACGCCGCCTGGTCGACGACCTGCTGGAAACCGTGGACGATCCGGGCCGAGCGGGCCTGTCCGCCAACCAGATCGGCGTGAGCCTGAGGGCTTTCTCCTACAACATCGACGGCAAGGTCGGCTACGTTCTGAACCCCGTACTCGAGGAGAAGTCCGGCGAGCAGTACGGCGATGAAGGTTGTCTGTCCGTGCCCGGCTTGTGGTACAAGACCCGTCGTGCCGACTACGCGCGCGTGCGTGGCATCGACCTGGACGGCAACGAGGTCGTGCTCGAGGGCTCCGGGCTGATGGGCCGTATGCTTCAGCACGAATGCGACCACCTCGACGGCCACGTGTATTTGGATCGCCTGGAAAAGGAAGAACGCCGCGAAGCCCTGCGCTACATGCGCAATCGTCAGGCGAAGTAG
>JAIJEI010000055.1 GCA_022739095.1 Bifidobacterium sp. | reverse complement strand
TGCTGCGATGATGCGGGTCGTCGGCCCGTCGCCCATTCGGCATCGCCGTGGTGTGTCCGGCCTGACATGCCTATCGAGCGGCATCAATTACACAGCAATGTGGCTGGGAACCTCGCCGAACGTCAACATCTGAGTACATCAGCACGGCAAAATCTGCCGAGAAACGCCCGGCGCACGAGATGCCAGCCGGTCCCATCCGTCGCCTCAGTGCCGTACCGGGCCAGGCATGGCCTTGAGCAACGGGATGAATCCGGCGCACAGTACCAGGGCCACGACGGCGAGTATCTGCCAGTGGGCGGAGCCGAGCCAGCCGCCCCACGTGCCGACGGCACCGCCGATCGCATACGCGAACCTGGCACGGCCACTGAATTTGGCCAGGTCACCACCGCTCAGCAGCAGTTGTCGCGATACGATCACGCCATGCGCCAGCAGACCATAGCCGAGGTTGTTGATGAGCCATCCGACGCACACCGCGGCAAACGCGGGAACCAGTACGGCGGCAAGGAAATCGCCGTGGCGATTGCCCCGATGGTGGACACGGCGCGCATGCCGAGTTTTGCGGAGAGCCGCATGTAGACAAATGATCCGACGATGCTGCCCACGCCGCCGAATGCGTAGACCACGGTCAGCATATCGCTGCCGTACCGGGAGCCGATGCCCAGCAACGCATAGCTTGCCCACAGCGACGGAATCAGCGCAAGCAGCAGCGATGCGATCAGCAGTCTGACCCGGGTCGAGCGGGTGACCGGAGTGCGCTGCGGCGCGTGTGACGTGTCGGCCGCCGTGGATTCGTCGGCAGAGCCGTCGCCGTCATCGTCGCCCGCACCATCGTTGCCGAATCCCGGCATGAACTCGCGGGTGCGGAATCGTGTCAGCGCGCAGGCGAATGACAGTGCCGACGAGGTGAGCAGCATGGCCATGATGGAGGCGTTGGCCAGGGCCGATCCGGCAACCTGGCCCAGCAACGTACCGGCCACGCTGGCAATCACGGCGACGTAGCCGCTGTACTTGACGAGCATGTCATCGTCGTCGCCGGCCGCATCCACCTCGAACACTTCGGAGGCCACGTCGATGACCTGTCCGGTCATCAGCAGCAGGCATGACAGGGCCAGCAGCAGCCACTTCCAATACGTCCAACCGTTGGGCACCAGTGCGACCGCCAGGCACAGTACGCCTTCCACGCCCTCCGTGGTCGCAAGCGAACGGAACGAGCCGAACCGCTGCACGATCCATGCGGATACCGGAGAAGCGAAGTCGATGACCAAATTGAAGGTTTTTCGGAACGCGATCACCCATGCCGGCAGTCCGACGATCAGAATCGAAGGAATCACCGATCCCTCGAAAATCGCGTTGGACAGCATCGAAAACGTCATACCCACCAACGCCCATCGCAACGCCCTGCTCAATACCGATAATCCGCGCATACCAATCCTCTACGAACAAACCCCAACATATCCGCCGCGACACTATACCCCCCCCATTCGATGGTTTGCAAAACGGTCTACAGTGAGAGCCAAAGGAGGTCTCCATGCGAATCATAGAACAGCACTGCCAAGGCAAGAGGTCTGACCAGTGCTCAATACGGTGCGGACGCCGCCGTTTTCGCCGATGAACCCGTGGAGCGGCTGCCGACCCGGCTCGTGCGATGATTCTGCCGTTTCTACGCCTGCAATCGCAGTTCGCTAACAAGCTCGGCCCGTACGGGCATTTCGTGTTCGACGGGTTCACCGACCCGACGTATCCGATTCGCACCGTGAGCATCGCTCCGGGCGATGAAGTGGTGCTTGCGTCAGACGGCTATCCCTTGCTTCTGCCGTCGTTCGCGCAATCCGAACGGGAGCTGCAACGGCTCAAACGCGAGGACCCGGAACTCATCATCGGCCAGCAGCAACCCATATTCGAAAACTCGATAATCATCGTCAATTTGCATAATTTGAACGTTTTAGGTGTTTTGATCGCTTTGGACGTTTTATACTGTGATAGATAAAAAGGAGGTCACCATGGCAGAATCCGACAAACTCACCGTTCCACAAACAATCCTTCCATCCATCAACATTGACGACATGACGACATTGGAGGCATTCACCGCACGATTTCTTGATGAGCAGATCTTCATCAAAGATGCCAGCGGCGTGGAGACTCCCCTACCTTCGCAGCTTTGCGACGCCGTTAGGCAGACGGCCATCCTTCTCGCCGAAGGCAAAAGTGTAATGATCAGTGCCACCGAACAAGATCTGACTACCGAACAGGCGGCGGCAATGCTCGGCATTTCGCGGCAAACACTGATAAGACTGCTTGATAAAAGACTTATTCCTTTTTCACGTCCGTCCAATCACCGTCGCATCCGGCTGGAAGACCTGCTTGAATACAAGCGAGCCTCGAAACACACCAAGGATTGCGCCCTGAGCCAAATGATCGGCGTCGGGGAAGACGCCGAATTGTATGAGCTGCCCGAGCCGACCCCGCAGGAAGCCATGCATGCGGTATCGGAGGTAAGGAGAGTACAGGCCGATGCTGTCGGTGTTTCTTGATGCCAATGTCATCTATTCCATCACCTTAACCGATGTTCTGCTCACCTTGGCCGAGCATGACCTTTTTCTTCCCCTGTGGTCGCCTAACTTATTACAAGAAGCACAGGAAGCCTCCTCCCGAACACTGCCTGACGCCGCACAACAAGCCTTCCGAAAAAGACTGATAATAATGGACCCGGCATTCCCCGAATCCTCCATACACGTTGAGGAATCGGAATGGAGCCAATTCGATCTGCCTGCCACGGATGATCGTCATGTACTTGCGGCTGCGGCACAGGGACAAGCAGACGCACTGGCCACGCGTAATATCAAGGATTTTCCCCAGAAACTGCTTGACTCTTTCTCCATTCAGGTCATCACGCCAGATGATTTGCTCTGTGTATTACTTAGACGAAATCCGAAAGCCACAGCTAGCGCCATACGTGAGCTTATCGATTCTCGACATCGGCCACCGATAAGCATTCCCGACTTTGCTAAAAGACTTGAACGCTCTGGCGCAACACAGTTTGCAGCCGCTATTGCGCATTACGACAGCCTTTCGGCAATCATTCATACTTTGACCAGTAACCCATGAATTCTGGATGAATTGGGGTGAATTGGCGGGGATGGAGGCGAGCGGGCGGCGGATTATGGGGCACAATGGTGTCAAGGAGGCCGCCATGGTCGATGACTACACCGCGAAAATGACCGAGCTGATCGAACTCATGCGTCTGATTGGCAACGATACGCAGCAGTGCGAGGTCAAGGAATGCAAGCGCAAGATCTCCTCGACCATCACCGATACGATGTCCGCGTTCTCCAATGGCTCCGGCGGCTGGATCATCCTGGGCCTGTCTGAAAAGAACGGGTTCACGCCGGTCGAGGGATTCGACGCGCGCGCCATGCAGGAGGCGCTGAGCCAGGCGTGCGAGAAGATGACGCCGGTAGTGCGGCCCGTGGTCGTCACCTGCCCGTTCGAAGGCGCGAATCTGGTGTTCGCGCGCATCGACGAGATGCTGCCGCGCGACAAGCCCTGCTTCACCACCGCGCTCGGACCGCACGGCGGCTCGTTCATCCGAACCGGTGACGGCGACCGGCGCATGACCTCCTATGAGGTCGACCGGCTCATCGAGGAGCATCTGCAGCCCACATACGATTTGGATATCGTGTCCGACGCCACGACCGATGACCTCGACCCGCAGCTTGTTGCCGGATTGTTGGCACGCGTGCGCGAACAGCATCCACGCGTGTTCGCCGACCGAGACGGCATCGACGTGCTGCTGGATCTGCAGGTGTTGCGCCATGATGATTCCGACGAATCGGAGGTCGGCGGAATCCTTCGCCCCACCTTGGCCGGACTGCTGGCGTTGGGCCGGTATCCGCAGAAGTTCTATCCGCGGCTCGGCATTTCGATAGCCGTGTTTCCGGGGATGAACCGCAATGACGTATTTCGGGGCGACGAGCGCTTGGTCGCCTCGAAGTCGGTGGTCGGTTCGATTCCGGTGATGATCGACGATGCGGTTGACTCATTGATGCGTTGGATTGGTGCGAAGAAGCCCGATTATCCGCCGCTCGTGTTGCGCGAGGCGATTGCGAACGCGCTCACCCACCGCGATTATTCGCCCGATGCGCGCGGCACGCAGGTGCATATCAGCGTGTTTACCGATCGCATCGAGATCACCAATCCGGGTGGCCTGTACGGCATGGTGACACATGATGTGCTGGCAAGTCCGCATCCGGTGACGGGTGCGCCGTTCGTTTCCACCCGAAACCAGTTCCTGTTCACGCTGCTGGAGTCCACGCCGTATCCGGGCGGCGGGTTTGTGAACCCGGAGGGCGGCGACGGCTACCAGCGTATTGCCGCCGCGTTGCGCGAGGCCGGCATCGAGCCTGCGACCACGCGCAACGACATCAACACGTTCACTATGACCATTACCAAGCAACGCACGATGGCGAACAGTTCGCCGGGAGACGTGGTCAAGGCGATTATGACCGTGCTGGAGCGGCATTCGGCGATGAGCGTCAAGGAGATCATGCGTGAACTGCAGTTGACGCCGCTGGCCGCCACATCCGGCATGCGCGAGCTGATGAAGGAAGGGCGGGTCGCCCGAGTCAAGTTCGCCGACGACCCTGTGCAGCGGTATCGGTTGAAGGGCTGATTTCTCAGGCTTCAGCCAGCTGCGTGGTGGCGGGCGCGGCCAGGGTGGGGCGGGAGCGGCGGAAGCGGCCGGCGGCCAGGCCGATGCAGATGAACATCACGCCGAACAGTGCGACCAATCCCAGCGAGCCGGCCCAGCCGGCGACGCTTACGCCGGTTTCCGCCGCCGTGCCGAAGCCGAGCGCGTTGTCGATCGCGGTGCAATACCACCAGCCGGGCAGGAACTTGGCTATGGTCACCATCACGCCGGGCATCATGTCAATCGGCAATGCGACGCCCGACGTGAACATGATGAGCAGGCCGAAGATGTTGGCGAACCCGTTGGCCGCCTCTTCCGAAAGCGCGAACTCGCTGAGCATGAATCCGCAGGCGACGGTCATCAGCGCGTACACGCAAGTCGCGCCGAACGTCATCAGCACTCCCCCGGCGCTCAGGCTCAACGGATCGAGCCCCGCCGCCGTCATCAGGCCGATCGAGATCACCAGATAGCCGACGCAGACGGCGAGCGCGAATCCGCCCAACGTCAGCAATCGCTGGAGCCCCATCAGGGCCATGCGTCGGGGCGAGGCGGTGAGACGCCGCCGCACCTCGCCGGTGGTGAACGCGCCCAGGATCATCGAACCGCAGATGGTCATCGTCAGGAACAACGGGTACAGCGCGGTTTTCATGGTGCCGCCGAATCCGCTGACCGCCGTATCCACCGCGCTTGCCGACTCCTCGGTCGGCGTATCGACCACGGCGACCTGATGGTTCACGTCTGTATCGTTGGCCGATTCGGTGGCCATTTTGGCGGCCTGGGACAGATCCTTGATATCCGGCTTGTCGACCTGCCCTTCCGGCAGCGAGCCCAGCGTGCTTTGGTCCAGACTCGCGCCCTCGAAACCGGCGGCCCCTCCTGTAGCGTTCATCATGCTGGCGAGCGCCGCCTGGTCGACCGTCGTCTGCGCGCCGATCAGTGCGGTGCGGGTGAGCGAGAGGAACCCGCCGACGTTCATCCGCGCCATCGACCCGGAGCTGGATGTGTAGCTGGTGACCGTGTCCACGTTCGGCGGATTGTCGCCGTCCGCCGCCGCGGCGACATAATCGTCGGCGAATCCGTCGGGAATGATGACGATCAGGTCCACCCAGTTCGAGGCGACGGCCTGTTGCAGCGTTTCGCTGGTGTCGTCGAGGTCCACCAGTTCGCTGGAATCGCGCAGGTAGGCGCGCATCGACGTGGCGATATCCCCCCGGTCGGAGTCGCGGTCGATGATGGCGACGCGCGTCTTGGTCGATTCGAACACCGCGGACATGGAGCCGGATGCGGAGGTCAGCATCGTCCAGCTGATGGACATCATCAGGATGCCCATGAACACGAGGTAGATCATCAGGTAGACCCGGTGCGCGAACAGCACGCGCAGCGTGGCTTTACAGGTGTTCATAGCGTTGCCTCCTCAGCATCGCGGTGTCGGCCAAGAGGAATACCGCGCTCATCGCCAGCAGAATGATGCAGGTGGTGATGAACGGCCGGTAGCTGTCGTAGTACAGGATGTCGTAGAACAGGTTCGTCACCTGCTGTGCGGGGTTGATGGTGCCGAGTATCGGCGCGTTGCGGGCTATCCAGTCGCTGATCTGCATGGCAAACCCGCCGTACAGTCCGGTGAACAGCGACAGCGTGCAGGAGATGCCGGCCGACAGCCCGTATTTCGTGTTGTACGAGAGCTTCGGCACCGCACCGAGCAGGGCGCCTGCTGAGCTGGTCATGAACGAGGCGATGATGACCGCGAGGATCGCCGCTGGTTCGTGTCCGCCGAGCGAGACGTTGCAGGCGAGCCGGATATAGGCCAATGCGATGGACAGGGCGACCGACGAGCACAGCCAGCAGGAGAGGAAGCCC
Organism: Bifidobacterium sp.; assembly: GCA_022739095.1. Classification (GTDB taxonomy): domain Bacteria; phylum Actinomycetota; class Actinomycetes; order Actinomycetales; family Bifidobacteriaceae; genus Bifidobacterium. The sequence continues at coordinate 4,705 of JAIJEI010000055.1, read as the reverse complement.
GCGACGAGCTGTTTGGCCCGGCTCAGCGGTGCTACGGTCCGCCGTATGCCCAGCGCGGACAGGTTCGCCTGTGCGGCGGCGACTGCACTGATGGAGTATCCCATGGCCATCATGCAGGACATGGCCAGCAGCGCGTAATAGTATCGGACGATCGCGTCAGGCTGGAAGTGCGTGAGCGTCGTCTCATGGGTCATGTCGACGTTCTGCCCGACGCTGTTCCAGAAGTTCCGGCTGATCGCGGCCTGTGGATTGTCGGCGATGGTCTGCCGGGTGACGGCGTCGGTGCGGTTGTACAGGTCGATGACGCTGCGCAGGGCCGAGAGGCTGATGTCCAGTCCGCTGTTTTGCGTGGAGTCCTTGGCTGTGACGGCGGTTTCCCGGCTCACGGTCATTGCCAATCGGCCGTTATTGTCGGCGGTCAGATAGCCATTGGCAGTGCCGTCGGCGAGCCGTTGTTCGGCCTCCTTCACGGTGCCGACTGTGGTGATGGTCAGCAGCTTTTGGTCGATTTCGGCGTAGGTCGTGTCGTCTGAGGCCGATTCCGTTTCCCCGGCCAGCGCGTCCACGAAGGTGCGGGCACCGTCCGCCTGCTGCCAACGGGTGTCTGCGATGACGGCCATCGGCACCGGCTTGAGTTCGTATGCTTCGGCCAGCCCGCCGAACAGTCCGTTGAACATGGTCGCCAGCACGATCGGGAACACGGTCATCCAGAACAACGCCGACCGGTCGCGCAAGTTCGCTTTCAATGCGACCAGAAATGTGGTCCACATGATGTCTCCTTACTCAGGAACTCTCCTCAGTCACCTTTGGTGACAGCTCCCCTCGGAGAGGGAAGTCAAGTTATTTGCTTGCCGACTGAGGGGAGCATGGTCAGTCCCTCAGTGCTTTGCCGGTGAGTTCGAGGAACACGTCGTTGAGGGTGGGCGGGCGACTGGTCAGGTGGCCGATGTTGGCGCCGGAGCGTTTCACCGCGTCGAGCACGTCGGTCAGGTTGTGTTCGCCGCGACGGCATCGCACGTCGAGTTCCTTGCCGTCGTAGGTGGCTTCGATCACGCACGGCAGCGCACGGACCTCGGCCATCGCCGAATCCGCCAGATCGAGCGTTTCGATGGTGATGCGCTCGCCCGTGTCGATCATGTTCTTGAGCTCGTCGGCGGTTCCGAGCGCCAGGTGCCGGCCGTGGTCCATGATGAGGATGCGGTCGCAGATCTGCTCGACCTCCTCCATGTAGTGGCTGGTGTAAATCACCGTGGCGCCGGCCTGGTTGAGCCGCTGGATGCCTTCCAGAATCGAATTGCGGCTTTGCGGGTCGACGGCGACCGTGGGTTCGTCGAAGAAGATCAGGTCAGGCTTGTGCGCGATGCCGCAGGCGATGTTCAGGCGCCGCAGCAGACCGCCGGACAGTTTGCCGGGCCGGAACTTGCGGAAGTCCTGGAGTCCGACGAATTCGATGGCCTCCTCGACCAGCGGCGCGCGGTCAGTTTTCTTCGGCACGTACAGCGAGCAGAAGTAGTCGATGTTTTCGGTGACGGTCAGTTCGTTGAACACGGCCACATTCTGCGGCACGATACCGATACGGCGCTTCAGCGCGTAGGAGGTCGGCGTCATCGGCTGGCCGAATACGCGAATCGTGCCCGAATCGTAGGTGAGCAATGCGAGGATGCAGTTGATCGCAGTGGTTTTGCCGGACCCGTTCGGCCCAAGCAGGCCGAAAATCTCGCCCTGGTTCACGTCAAGGTCAAAGTAGTCGAGCGCCACCATGTCGCCGTAGCGTTTGACCAGTTGGCTGACGTGCACGGCCAGAGCCGGGTTGGTTGTCGAGTCGTGTTCGGAAGCTCTGTTGTCGGTTGCCATAGCCACTCCCTTCCTTGGTGATTCCATCATCCCAAGAAGGGGCCGGACGCCGCCACAGGCAAACGTCACGACTTGGCCGTACAGGCGTGACATTTGTCATTACAGCCCTTCGGCGTCGGTCTGCATGGCCTTGTACACCTTATCGACCGGCATCAGGCTGATCTCGTCCATCGAATAGTTGGACGCCCTGTGGCTTTGCGCAATCATCGGTATCATCCCTTTACGGTTGTGTCGACAACATCCGACGCTTGTGCCTCATCTATTCGGGAAGTGTGACCCGTTGTCTTGGACCGTCATGCGAATAATTCCGCACGCCCGTCAAGTTCGTCGTGTTCCGCACACTGCTAGACTGGTGGTGGAAGAGCGTCGAGCCGGGGAGGTGCCATGCGTGTGTTGGCCGAGAAGGGCTTGCTGCTCGTGTTGGGCCTGGCTTTGGCCTGGCTTGTCGGGGTGCGGCTCGATGGCGTTTTCATCGCCGGCCTGCTGTTGGCCGTTTCCGTCGCCGGATTGGTGGAATGGCTGCGTCCCGCGCAATGGTCTTGGGTCTTGGGTCTTGGTACGGCGTATCTCGTCATCGCCGTGGCAGTGCCTTCATGGTGCGCGTTCATGCCGCTCATCGCCTACGATACTGCACAGCTGCCGACCCTCGCCTCGACCGGAGCCCGAACTGGGGCACGGACTGCGGCAAGCGGCCGCTCCCCCAGTGTCTCGCGGACCGCGGCCTCTCGCCGTTCCCTTGCCGATGCAATACGTTCGGCCCCGTGGCTTTCGGTCGCCGCGCGCTGGATATGGGTGTTGCCGCCAATCGCGCTCTGGTTCGCCCGTGGCACCGATCGTCTCCAGACGCTGGTGATGACGATGGTCGCCCTGCTTGGATTCGTTCTGGGCCGGGCCCGCGCCTCCTCGGACGAGGCGCGGCGCGCGCTGCTGCACGCGCAGGACAGGGCGCGCGAATCCTCGCGGGCCACTCGTTCGCGCATCGCCGACATCGATGAGGAACGCGCCCAGTCGATTCGCATGGCGACCCTCGGCGAGCGCACGCGTATCGCCCGGGAGATCCACGACAATGTGGGCCATCTGCTGACCCGCACGATCATGCAGGCGCAGGCCGGCAGGACGGTGGCCGAGGCGACGAACGATACGGTCGCTGCGCAAGGGTTCGCCACGTTGGGTGCGACGTTGGATGATGCGATGACGATGGTGCGCCGTTCGGTGCATGATCTTGAGGATGACGGCACCGATTTCGCCGCGCAGATCGATGATGCCGTCACGTCGTTCGACGGCATCTCCCCCGGTTTCGCCGTGACGCTGGCCAACGATATCGCCAAGGCGCCCGCGCCGGTCTCGCGCTGTTTCACGACCGTGATTCGCGAGGCATTGTCGAACGTGGTGCATCATAGTGCGGCGCACGAGGCGAGCGTGACGTTGCGCGGCTTCCCCGCGTTCTGGCAGTTAGTCATTCAGGATCCGGGGCCGGCCGTGTCCGAGTCCGATGGGTCCCGGACGGCCGCTGCCCGCCCGCGTGCGATGCGTGCCACGCGCGTCGGCTCGCGACTCGCCGCCGACAGTGTTGCCGATATGCGCGGTTCGGCCGATGAGCTGATGCGCGGCATGGGTTTGGCGGATATCGAATCGCGCGTACGCGCCCTTGGCGGCACCGCGGTCTGCGGGCCGTATGAGGACGGCTGGCGTGTGTTCGTATCCGTGCCGAAGAAGCGTTGGACCATGGAATCGAGGGATTGATGAGAATCGCAATCGTGGATGATGATCCGATCGTCTGCCAGTCGTTGGAGACGATTCTGACGGCCACCGGCACGGCCGAGGTGCTATGGACGGCAAATGACGGCGATACCGCCGTGCGCCGTTATTTCGAGACGCCGGCGAGCCGACCGGACGTGCTGCTGATCGATATTCAGATGCCCTGCACCAGCGGTTTGGATGCCGCGCGCGAGATTCTGGCCACGGACCCGGCCGCGCGCATACTGTTCCTGACCACGTTTACGGACCAGTCGTATATCGCGCAGGCGATGGGGCTTGGCGCCAAGGGCTATCTCATCAAACAGGATGTGGCGGCGGTCGGGCCTGCACTGCAGGCGGTGATGGCCGGTCAGGTGGTGCTCGGCACGGAAGTGCTCGGCAAGCTCACCGAACGGACTCCGGATCCTGCCGATTCCGACGATTCCGGAGATACCGCCGATTCCATCGAGGGCCTGCTTGGCGAGCGCGAACGTGAGATCACCGCGCTGGTCGCCGAGGGCCTCGATAACCGCGACATCGCCGCCAGACTGTTCCTGAGCGAAGGCACGGTCCGCAATCGCATCAGCGCGATACTGGACAAGCTCGGCCTGACCAATCGCACCCAACTCGCCATCCTCTGGCTCAACGCCCATCGGTGAGGGGCCTTTGGTCAAGTAGGTCTCTCCCTCCGTCATCGCTTCGCGATGCCACCTCGAACGCGATTCAGGACAGCTTGCAGCTGACCTCTTATTCGCTCGTTGTCACTCACCCTCGCCTAAAAACACCTCCGGCGTTTTCTTCACGGCTCGGCTCATCAGAGGGAGGTTGTGAAAAACCAACCTCAGCTGTTTTTCATGACGATACTGTCGATGGTGTTGGCCACGCGCTCGCAGTCGTCGGAGCACTGTTCGAGGTGATGGTACACGTCATGCCAGGCGAACACCTGCAGCGGATCGGTGCAGGTGGTGTGCAGCGTGCGCATCGACTCGATGAACAGGTGGTCGGCGTCCGTTTCGATCGTGTTGATGGCGAACACCAGTTCGCGCAACGTCTTGGAATGCCGGAATCGCGGCAGTTCGTTGACCAGCTCGCAGATGCTTTCCGTGGCGCGCAC
>JAIJEI010000255.1 GCA_022739095.1 Bifidobacterium sp. | reverse complement strand
CGTCCTGCTTCGGCAAGATGTGATGTCATGGTTGCGACGAGGCTCCTTTTCGGGATTGAAATTATGGCGAGAACATGCGTCGGTCGACGCCGCCACTCTACTCCCTACTCCCGTACGGTTCCTCCGGTTTCCGCTCGTGCGCAGATCGTCGGGACGGAGAAGACGCCGGTGATGCAGATCGATGTGCCGAAATCCCGCAGCGTGGTCTCGACCAAGTCGGGCAAGGTGTTGCGACGCCGTATGAAGGTGGATGGTACGCCGGAGAGCGTGCCGATGTACCCGTACGAGATCGCCACGCGCCTGTCCGATTTGGGACGTTTGGACTTTTCCGCGCAGCCGGTGCCGGATGCGACCCGTGATGATTTCGATCCCCTTGAACGCGACCGTCTGCGCCGGATTATCGGCACCTACCAATCCAGTGACCGTAATTTGTTGGAACTGACCGATGAGGAGCTGGAGAAATCCCTGCAATTGACGGTGACCGTCGATGGCAAGACCATGCCGACGCTGACCGGTTTGCTGCTGCTGGGCAAGGGGGAGTCTCTGAAACGCTTCGTTCCGACTCATCGGGCGTCTTTCCAAGTCATGTCTGGTACGGATATCAAAGTCAACCAAGACTATGCCGGACCGTTGCTGAAGACCATCGAGCAAATCAACGACATGTTCTCTCCTTGGAATCCAAGCGTCGAGCTATCCGTCGGTCTGTTCTCAATGATGGTGCCGGAATTCGACCATCGGGCGTTCCGAGAGGCGCTGGTGAACGCCTTCGGCCATCGTGACTACACCCTGCTGGGACGTGTGCGCGTGCAGTTGGATGATGCGGGGCTTACCATCGCCAATCCCGGCGGGTTCGTGGAGGGCATCAACATCCATAATCTGCTTACCGCCGAACCGCATGGTCGCAATCCCTGCCTGATGGATGCTCTGAAACGAACCGGATTGGCCGAGCGTACGGGACGCGGCATCGATCGCATCTGCGAAGGGTCGCTGCACTATGGACGTCCCCTGCCCGATTACACGGCGTCGAATGAGCGTAACGTGTCCGTGTACCTGCAGCGCAGCGCACCCGACGTCGAATTCGTGCGGATGCTTGCCGAGGAACAGGAGCGCACCGGTAAGACTATGCCGGTCAACGGTCTGCTGATTCTGAATATGCTCAGGAACGAACGGCGCTGCACGTTCGAGACCATGAACAAGAAACTCGATATGAGTGAGCAGCGTCTGCGCGCTATGCTGGGGCAGCTTACGGAATCCGGCATGATCAAGGGTTCTGGCAACGGTTCTCGGCGGACATACACTTTGGGGTCTACGGTCTACCGGCGCACCGGCAAGACCATCGAGTACGTACGTCAGACGGGCATCGACCGGGTGCGATGGCCAGAGCTCATTATGAAATTGGTTGCAGAGCAGAATGATGTCACGCGGGCGGATGTCATGGAACTGCTGCATGTCGATGCGAACCAGGCGTACTACCAGCTGTCCAAGCTCGTTAAGGGTGGGAAGCTGAGGGTCATTGGCCGTGGCAAGGGGGCGCGCTATACGATCGGTGGCTTTACCGGGTGAAAGTGATGTGCTGGCGGATGTGCCTGTATGGGTGCTTTGTGCTGGGCATCGTCCGAACTTGGGAAGTCGTTTCGGCACTTAGGAAGGTACCTAGGAACCTAGGAAGTGGTGTGGGTAAGGTTCCTAGGTTCAGGTATGCGTTCGTGTGGCGTTCATCGGAGGGGGTCAGGGGGAACCTTCGCGCTGGGCCGACCGGTATTCGCTGCGATGCGCTTGCGATACGGAGGCTGGGATTGTTGCGAACCAAAACGAAAAAAAC
>JAIJEI010000054.1 GCA_022739095.1 Bifidobacterium sp. | reverse complement strand
AGACGACCGGTGAGATCGTCTTCGCCACCGGTATGACCGGATACCAGGAGACGCTCACCGATCCGAGCTACGATCGCCAGATCGTTGTGCAGACGTTCCCGCACATCGGCGATACCGGCGTCAACAGCGAAGACCCTGAGTCCTCCCGTATCTGGGTTGCCGGATACATCGTGCGTGATCCCTCTCCGAACGTGAGCAACTGGCGTGCCGAAGGCAGCCTTGACGACGACCTCGTCAGGAACGGCATCGTCGGCCTGAGCCACATCGACACCCGTAAGCTGGTGCGCCACCTGCGTTCCGCAGGCGTGATGCGCGCCGGCATCTTCTCCGGCGACGCCCTGACCGACCAGGCCACCGGCGCGCTCAAGACCGTCGAGCAGCTTCTCGAAGAAGTCAAGAACACCCCGCAGATGCAGGGCCTGAGCCTGTACGACGAAGTGTCCACCAAGGAGACCTACACCATCGAGCCGTGTGGCGAATACGAAGGCAAGGAGCCGCTGTACACCGTGGCCGCCGTGGACCTCGGTATCAAGGGCATGACCCCGCACCGCATGGCCGAGCGTGGCTGCCGCGTGCACGTGGTGCCCTCCACCATCACCTTCGCCGAAATCGAGAACCTGAACCCGGACGGCGTCTTCTTCTCCAACGGCCCTGGCGACCCGGAACAGGCCGGCCCCGAAATCGAGCTGCTGCGCCAGGTGCTCGACGCCGGCTACCCGTTCTTCGGTATCTGCTTCGGCAACCAGCTGCTCGGCCGCGCGCTCGGCTTCGGCACCTACAAGCTCAAGTTCGGCCATCGCGGCATCAACCAGCCGGTCAAGGATCTGACCACCGGCAAGGTCGAGGTCACCGCCCACAACCACGGCTTCGCGGTCGACGCCCCGATCGGCAAACGGGTCGACGCGCCGTTTGAGAACGGCAAGTACGGCAAGGTGTTCGTCTCCCACATCGACCTGAACGACGACGTGGTCGAAGGCCTGCAGTGCGTGGACATCCCCGCATTCTCCGTGCAGTACCACCCGGAGGCCGCAGCGGGCCCGCACGATGCGGCCTACCTGTTCGACCGTTTCTGCGAACTTATGAAGAACAACTCCAAGGAAGGTAAGTGATATGCCGAAGCGCACCGACATCAAATCCGTGATGGTCATCGGCTCCGGCCCGATCGTGATCGGTCAGGCTGCGGAGTTCGATTACTCGGGCACCCAGGCATGCCGCATCCTTCGTGAGGAAGGCATCCGCGTCATCCTCGTCAACTCCAACCCGGCCACCATCATGACCGACCCGGAGATGGCCGACGCCACCTACATCGAGCCGATTGCCACTCCGATCCTCGAGCAGATCATCGCCAAGGAACGCCCCGACGCACTCCTGCCCACCTTGGGCGGCCAGACCGCACTCAACGCCGCCATGGCGTTGGGCGAGGCCGGCGTCCTGAAGAAGTACAACGTCGAACTGATCGGTGCTTCCCTGGAAGCCATCGACCGTGGCGAGGACCGTGAACTGTTCAAGAAGGTCGTTGACGAAGCCGGCGCCGAATCCGCCCGCTCCGACATCGCCCACAGCATCGAGGAAGTCGACAAGATCGCCGAGAAGTTCGGCTACCCGCTGGTCGTGCGCCCGAGCTTCACCATGGGTGGTCTGGGCTCCGGCATCGCCCACAACGAGGAGGAGCTGCACCGCATCGCCGGCGCCGGCATCCATTACTCGCCCACCGACGAGGTCCTGATCGAAGAGGGCATCGAGGGCTGGAAGGAATTCGAACTCGAACTCATGCGCGACCGCAACGACAACGTCGTGGTCGTCTGCCCGATCGAGAACGTCGACCCGGTCGGCGTGCACACCGGTGACTCCATCACCGTGGCCCCCTGCTTCACCCTGACCGACCGCGAATACCAGAAGCTGCGTGACATCGGCATCGCCATCATCCGTGGCGTGGGCGTGGACACCGGCGGCTGCAACATCCAGTTCGCCGTCCACCCGGACACTGGCCGCATCATCGTCATCGAGATGAACCCGCGCGTCTCCCGTTCCTCCGCACTGGCCTCCAAGGCCACTGGCTTCCCGATCGCCAAGATCGCCACCAAGCTGGCCCTCGGCTACACGCTCGACGAGATTCGCAACGACATCACCCAGTCCACGCCGGCCTCCTTCGAGCCGACCATCGACTACGTGGTCACCAAAGTGCCGCGCTTCGCCTTCGAGAAGTTCCCGGGTGCCGATCCCACTCTGACCACCTCCATGAAGTCCGTGGGCGAGGCCATGGCCTTGGCCGGCAACTTCCAGGAGTCCCTCGGCAAGGCCATGCGCTCCATCGACAAGCGCCACATGGGCTTCAACTGGGATGGCGAGAAGCCGTCCGCCGAGGAAGTGACCGAACTGCTTGAGGCCATCCACACCCCGACCGAACACCGCTACCTGCAGCTCATGCGCGCCATCTGGGGCGGCGCCACGCTGGAGCAGGTGTTCGCGGCCACCAAGATCGACCCGTGGTTCTTGAAGCAGATCTTCCTCATCAACGAGACCGCCATGACGGTGCGTGAGGCCGAAACCCTCACCCCGAAGCTGCTCAAGAAGGCCAAGCTCGCCGGTCTGTCCGACGTGCAGGTGGCCCACCTGCGTGGCTTGGGCGATGAAGGCGAGAACACCATCCGCGAGCTGCGCTGGACCTACGGCCTGCGCCCGGTCTACAAGACCGTCGACACCTGCGCTGCCGAGTTCGACGCCGCCACGCCGTACTACTACAGCTGCTACGCCGACGAGACCGAGCTGCGCCCGCGCGAGCACGAGGCCGTGATCATCCTCGGCTCCGGCCCGAACCGCATCGGTCAGGGCATCGAGTTCGACTACACGTGCGTGCACGCCGTGCAGGAGCTTGGCAAGGACTATGACACCATCATGGTCAACTGCAACCCGGAGACCGTGTCCACCGATTACGACATGTCCGACCGTCTCTACTTCGAGCCGCTCACCTTCGAGGACGTGCTCGAGATCTACGAGGCTGAGAAGAAGATGGGCCCGGTCAAGGGCGTCATTGTCCAGCTCGGCGGCCAGACCCCGCTGTCCCTGGCCGCGCGTCTGAAGGCTGCCGGCGTGCCGATTCTCGGCACCACCCCGGAATCCATCGATCTGGCCGAGAACCGTGAGCTGTTCGGCGAAGTGCTCAAGAAGGCGGAGATGAACGCCCCGCGTTACGGCACTGCCCTGAGCCTCGAAGAGGCCAAGGAAGCCGCCCACCGCATCGGTTACCCGGTGCTCGTGCGCCCGAGCTACGTGCTCGGCGGCCGCGGCATGGAAATCGTCTACGACGACAAGCAGCTCAACAAGTACGTGGACCGCGCGCTTGCCGAGGCCAAGGCCGATACCGTGGTTTCCGGCCGCCTGCCCTCTCCGTTGCTCATCGACAAGTTCCTGCAGGACGCCATCGAAATCGATGTCGACGCACTGTTCGACGGTGAGGAACTGTACATCGGCGGCATTATGGAGCACGTGGAAGAGGCCGGTGTTCACTCCGGTGACGCCGCCTGCACCCTGCCTCCGTCCACCCTGTCCGACGATCAGATCCGTCGCTTGCGTGAAGGCACCTATGCCATCGCCAAGGGTTGCCATGTGCAGGGCCTGATCAACGTGCAGTACGCCTTCATGGCCAACACGCTGTACGTGATCGAAGCCAACCCGCGCGCTTCCCGTACCGTGCCGTTCGCCTCCAAGGCCACCGGCGTGGCGCTGGCCAAGGCCGCCGCCCGCATCATGGCCGGCGAGACCATCGCCGATCAGCGTGCCAACGGTCTGCTGCTGCCCAAGGGTGACGGCGGCGACATCCACCCCGGCCAGCAGGTCGCGGTCAAGGAATCCGTGCTGCCGTTCAAGCGCTTCCGCACCCCGGTGGGCAAGACCGTCGACATCCTGCTCGGACCTGAGATGCGTTCCACCGGTGAGGTCATGGGCTTCGACCGCGACTTCCCGCACGCCTTCGCCAAGAGCCAGCTCGCCGCCTACGATGGTGGCCTGCCGACCCACGGCAACGTGTTCATCTCCGTGAACGACACCGACAAGCGCCAGCTGCCGCTGCTCGCTGTGCGCCTCGAAGAGCTTGGATTCAAGCTCTGGGCCACCGAGGGCACCGCCTCCGTGCTTCGCCGTTACGGCATCGAGTCGAACATCGTGGACAAGATCAGCACCCGCGTGGACACCGATCCGGAAGCTCCGGTCGAGGTGCATCACGCCGCCGGCTCCGTGGGCAAGAACGTGGTTCAGCTCATCGAGGAAGGCAAGATCGACATGATCCTCAACACGCCGAACTCGCGCGGCTCCCGTTCCGACGGCTACTCCATCCGTGCCGCCGCCATTGCCGCCGATCTGCCGCAGTTCACCACCATCACCGAGTTCCAGGCCGCACTGCTCGCTATCGAGGCCGTGAAGCATAATGATTATCAGATCATGAGCATTCAGGAGCATTCGAAGCAGCTGTTCGAATTGGAGCGACGGGAGTTCTGATGACTACACCCAGCGGTGAGGAATTGCAGGCACAACATTCGGATTTCGGTCTGCGGTTAAGCAATTCAATGGCCAAATACGGGCCGTTGTGCGTCGGGATTGACCCGCATCGCAAGCTCCTCACCGACTGGGGATACAACGTCGACGCCGAAGGCGCCGAACTCTTCTCCATGCGTATGCTGCAGGCGGCCAACGGGCGGGCCGCAGCCGTCAAATTCCAGACGCCGATGTTCGAGCGTTACGGGGCCAAGGGCTTCGAAGCGCTCGAACGCGTGCTGTACGCGGCACGCCAGATGGGCGTCATCACCATCGTGGATTGCCTGCATGGAGGCTTGTCCACCACGATTTCCGCCATCGCGGACGTCTACTTCAAGCCCGGCGCCCCGATGCTGGCCGACGCCATCACCCTGCTGCCGTACTATGGCGCGCGTTCGCTGAACGGCCTGATCACCGAGGCGCTGGAAAACGGGCGCGGCGTGTTCATCGCCTCCCTGACCTCCAACCCGGAAGGCATGAGCCTGCAAACCGCGCTGCGCCAGAGCGGCGACTACAAGGGGCGCACCGTGGCCTACGGCATCGCCTCCACCGCACAGAAGCACAACGTGGATATCGAAGGCATGGGCTCGGTGGGCCTGATCATCGGCGCCACCATCGGCCAATGGACGCAGGATTCCGGCGTGGACCCCTCCAAGTTCACCGGCCCGATTCTTTCCCCCGGCTACGGCTGGCAGGGAGCCGAGGCCAAGGACCTGAAAACCGTGTTCTGCGGTACGCGCGGCAACGTGTTGGTCACCGTGTCCCGCTTCATCGCCTCGCACGGGCCGGATATCGCCGCATTGAGCCAGGCCACCGAGTCGATTGCGCTCGACGTGCGCCAGGCCCTGATGGAGGCCACCGCCGAAGGCGCGGAGAATCAGTAATCAGAACGGAATCAGATGTCGCGGCATGCGTACGTGTCTATCTCATCGCGTACGTCGCATCACGATTCATATTCTTCCCTGTTCGTCGGGACTGTAACAGTTACCGGTCATCTCGCCGGTGAGCCGTTACCACATTGGATTCATAATCGCTGCACACCACATCATCTCCGGAGGAACCCATGACTGAAAACACCCATGCCGGCCGTCTAATCGTCTTGACTGGCCCCACCGCAGTAGGTAAAGGCACTGTGGAGGCCAAGCTGTGCGCCGACCACCCCGAAGTGTGGGTGTCCGTTTCCGCCACTACGCGCGCTCCGCGCCCGGGCGAGGTTGATGGCGTCAACTATTGGTTCCTCACCGAAGACGAGTTCCTGGCCCGTGAAGCGGCCGGTGAGTTCCTGGAAACCGCCGTGGTGCACGGCATGGCCCACTACGGTACATTGCTCAAGCCTGTTGAGGAGCATCTGGCTGCCGGCGTGCCAACGATTCTGGAAATCGATTTGCAGGGTGCTCGCCGCGTCAAGCAGCGCGCCGCCGAACTCGACTTGGAAGTGGTGTACGTGTTCATCGCGCCGCCGAGCTTTGAAGAGCTCAAGCGCCGTCTGATTGGCCGCGGCACCGAGACCGCCGAACAGCAGGCCCGACGCCTGGAAACCGCCAAGGTGGAGCTCGCCGTCGAAAGCGAATTCGACGTCACCATCGTCAACGAAACCGTCGATCAGGCGGCCGAGGATCTGTGGGCGGTCATCGCCAAGGAATACGGGCTGTAACGTGTGCGAATAGGTTCTGTTCGTATTGAGATGTCCATGCTTGGCATGGTGTGCTCATGTGATCATGCGTGTTCAGTCCCTGCCAGTCGGCCCTTACAATAAGGGGAGAGCCTGACGGCAGGGACTGATTCATGCCGATACAAAGGGGCATGCGCCACCATTGTTGTGTCAATCGTTTGATGGTGAAAATGGTGGCAGAGGCGGCGATTGCCGTGTTGGGGGATGGAATCTCAGGATTGGCGGAATTCCGAGGATTCTGAGTTGTGGTTGTGTGCCCCATTTGTGCGTCAACCGTTTGATATGCAAATGGGGGCACGAATAGGTGTCGGCGTGATGTGGTGTGGTGCGATGCTGCAGGTGCGGTGTGGCATGGTGTGGGATGCCAGCGGATTTCGGGCGTTTTTTCTCTGGCGTCCCACAGAACCTGATGTACGGTGCCGTCGCCGGTTTGTGGGATTGGCGGAATTTCAATGGTTCTGTGGAATGGGGTGCGGGATGCCAGCCGTGTGCATCGTTTGACGTGCGTGGTGTCCCGCACGGTTGTGGGACGCCGGCCCCAAATTGGCCGCTAATCGTGTGGTATCCCGCATTTCTCCGATATGCGAGAGGAATCCGTCCGCTATAAGGTCTCTAGCCCAGCGACTAGTAGTTTTTCCTCTATGTGCGAATACTACGGGCTGTAACTACCGCTTTACCACTAGCTGCTGGTGGAGAATTTCGGTGCTGTTTTTGGCCGGTGATTGCTTCCAACGGATCGCTTCGGATTCGTGATGCTCGGTGACATAATGCCGCATCCATTCGAAGCATTGCTGGGTTTGGATGGCATCGCTTAACGCGCGGTGCTCCTCATTGTCCGCGATGCCGAAACGCACGATCAGGTCGGCCAGACGGTGATGCCGCTGCGCGGGGAACAGGGCGCGGCTGATCTGCATCGTGTCATAATCCGCGCAGGCAAAGCCGCAGCCGGCGATATGCCGGGTGTTGTAATCCAGGAATCGCAGATCGAAGCTGACGTTATGACCGACGATCGGCTCAACGGCGGGACCGGCAGCCAGGGTAGCGAGCCATGCGATGAATCGGGGAAGCACCTCGTCAATCGGATCGAGATCGGCCACCATCGCATCGGTGATGCCGGTCAGCGTGGTGATCTGACGCGGAATCGGCCGCAAGGGATTCACCAGCTGCTGGAACTGGTCGACGATATGCCCCTCCCGCACGCGCACGGCACCGATTTCCGTGATGGCGCAACTGTTCGGGTAAAAGCCGGTGGTCTCCAAATCCAGCGCCACATAATCGGTGGGGAAGACGGCATCGTCCATGGCGATTCGCCCGCCGGCACCATGATTGGGCTGGGATGGTTGGCCGAAAACGGTAATGCCGGAAGTGGTCACGGAGGCTCCTCATATCAGTCGGTGTTCGGTGACTTATTGTACCGGCAGCCCGGTCTGGCGGTACGATTTTTCCCTCCCGGATTTTCTCGGATATGTTGGTTAGGCGGCCGGCAATTGCGCGGCGCATCGGGAAGGGAGCACGGCTGATGAAACAGATAGTGGCAGGCATCGTGGCGCATGTGGACGCGGGCAAGACCACGCTGTCCGAGGCGCTGCTCTACCGTACCGGTGAGATCCGCAAATTGGGGCGAGTGGATCACGGCGATGCGTTTCTGGACACCAATTCCTTGGAGAAGGCGCGAGGCATCACGATCTTCGCGCACCAAGCGTTGGTTGAACACGGCGACCTGCGACTGACCTTGCTGGATACGCCGGGGCACGTGGACTTCGCAGCCGAAACCGAACGGGTGCTGCGTGTGCTTGATTACGCGATTCTTGTGGTCTCCGGCACGGATGGCGTGCAAGGCCATACCGAGACACTGTGGCGTCTGCTAGCCAGATACGGTGTGCCGACGTTCATCTTCGTCAACAAGTGCGATGCCGCCGGATTCGACCGCGAGGCCATTCTGGCACAGTTGCGCAAACGCCTGAGCGATGCGATATATCCGTTGCCGGCAATGGAGCAGTCCACTGAGGGCAGCGCGGTACCGTTGGACGCGTTCGCCGAAGACATCGCCACCCTGGACGAGGAGGCGATGAACGACTATCTGGAACATGGCGCGCTGTCCGTGGGCAGATTGCGATCAATGATCGCCGTACGCGAGATGTTTCCCGTATATTTCGGCTCGGCATTGAAACTTGACGGCGTCGAGGAATTCCTGGACGGGCTGGAGATATTCACCCGCGAACGTGAATGGCCGACCGCCTTCGCCGCACGCGTGTTCAAAATCGCCCACGACGGCCAGCACAACCGTATGACGTGGCTGCGCGTCACCGGCGGTGCGCTCAAAGCCAAGGAGATTGTCTCCTCATCCTCGTGTTCGGCGTCATCAGCACCGTCGCCGGTACAGGGGGATGATGGCACGGTATGGTCCGAGAAAGTCGATCAGGTGCGCATCTACAATGGCGCCAAATTCGAGACGGTCACCGAGGTGCCTGCCGGATCGGTGTGTGCGGTGACCGGACTGACGCGGACCTTCCCCGGCGAAGGGCTGGGAGCGGAACCGGACGCTGAATCACCGTCGCTGCAACCCGTGTTGACCTACACGGTGTTGCCCGCCGGAGCTGAATCCGATACGGCCGGCACCTCAGGAGCGGCCAAACGCGGTGTCGCCGGCCATAACAGCGTGAATCGGGACGATGCCGAGCCTGATGCCGCCACATCGGGAACCAGCCGCAATGAGGAGAACGACACTGCCGGCCAAGACGCAGAGACGGACAAGAACTCGCCGGCCCGTCCCCAGTTCGATGATCTGACCTTGCATAAGGTCATCACTGCATTGCGCGAGCTGGAAGACGAAGACCCGTTGTTGCATGTGGTCTGGGTGGAGCGGTTGGCCGAGATTCATGTGCAATTGATGGGCGCGGTCCAGCTGGAGATCATCCAGCAGACGCTGCACGACCGGTTCGGGCTGGATGTGACGTTTGGCCCCGGCTCCATCCTGTACCTCGAGACTATCACCGCGCCGGTCGAAGGTGCGGGTCATTTTGAGCCGCTCCGTCATTATGCCGAAGCACATATCCTGCTGGAACCAGGGGAGCCGGGCAGCGGAGTCACTGTGGCCTCGGCCCTGTCCGAAAACGATTTGGACCGCAATTGGCAACGGCTGATTCTGACCCACCTGACCGAGCGTGAGCATCTCGGTGTGCTCGTTGGCGCGCCGCTCACCGATATCAAGATGACTTTGGTGGCTGGCCGCGCGCATCTGAAGCATACCGAAGGCGGCGACTTCCGCCAAGCCACCTATCGTGCGATTCGTCAGGGGCTCATGGAAGCCAGAGCTGGAGTCAGTGGCCGGCCCGAGACGCCAGTCGAGAGCCGGCCGGACACCACAGGGGAGGGCAACTGCCGACTGCTCGAACCGTGGTATCGATTCCGGCTCGAAGTACCTGCCGACATGATCGGCCGAGCCATGAGCGACATTCAGCGCATGTCCGGCACCTTCGAATCCCCGACCACCGATGGCGAATACGCCGTGATCGAAGGCGAGGCACCGGTTTCCGAAATGCGTGATTATGCGATGGAAGTGAACCAGTACACGCATGGTCATGGCCGTTTTTCCGCCACGTTCGGCGGCTACAAGCCATGCCATGACGCCGAACAGGTCATCGCAGCCGCCGGCTACGATCCCGAAGCCGATCTGGACAATACCCCCGACTCGGTCTTCTGCGCCCACGGTGCCGGCTACCCCGTCAAATGGTACAAAGTCCCCGAATTCGCCCACGTAGACTACGCCATGTGAGGTGGTGACTACCAAATCTGCGGACGAATGAATCCGTTGACCTCCAAGAACCGTTGAATATCGCGCATTTCCGGCATATTGATCGAATGGGCCATGCCCGGATACACCTGTTCGGTCAACGTGCCGTGCCCGCGCCAGAACTCACCCATCGCTGCCACCTGCGCGGCAGGGAAAATATCATCGATGGCACCATGCCCGTAGAACATGGGCGGCTTCAACGAAGCCAATTCGGCATCGCCCGCAACGGACCCCGGTGCCAGCCATCCAGAGCAGGAGACGGCTGCGGCATATCGCTTCGGATTGAAACGCAGCAGATGCGCGGCCAAGAGGCCGCCCTGCGAGAATCCCATGGCAACCGCCGGCCGAGTGGCGGGAATATGCTCCGCAACCCATGCATCAATGGCTTGGGCGGCCTCAGCCGCCTGCTTGTCTAATGATTCGCCCTCCGGCACACCCTCATGCGCCCACGAACCGAACCACGTATATCCCATGCCATAGGCGATGGGTGCCTGCAAACTGGCGTAATCAGCCGAACCGGCACCGCAATAGTTCAGCAGATCGGGCAAATCGTATTCATTGGATCCCCAGCCGTGCAGCAGCACGAACACCGGGGCGGTTTCAGGACCGGTCAAACGGGTCAACGCTTTGGTAATCTTCATAGCCTCAGTGTATCCACCGTTTGGGCGACAATATTGCCCTGGTGTTCGCCCATTGAGTAACGTCCCATAAGTAATGCATATAGCGCAGCGGCCATGCCACGTGTTCTGATACTCTAAGATGACACGACAGGGGGCGGGGCAGGTATGTTCGGCCCCCGAAATCGTACATGGGCGGCTAAGACCGTTTATGCGCAGGAGAAGAAACGAGAAGCAAAGGAAGGAGCGCGCCCGATGACATTCGATTGGTCGTTCGTGCAGCGTTACGCGCCTTTCTTCGTCAACGGCACATTGATGACCTTATTCATATCCGTGTGTGGCATATTGCTTGCCATCGCGGTGGGTCTGGTCTGCGCTGGCGTGGAAATCGCACGTATCCCGGTCGCCCGGCAAATCGTGAGAATCTACATCGAACTCAGCCGCAATACGCCATTGCTGGTACAGCTGTACTTTCTGTACTTCGGCCTGCCCAAACTCGGCGTAGTATGGTCCGCCGAAACCTGCGCGATAGTCGGCCTCGGATTCCTGGGCGGTTCCTACATGGCCGAGGCAATGCGCGGCGGATTGGAAGCGGTGCCCAACGTACAGCGCGAAACCGCGTACGTACTGGGACTGACCTCCACGCAAACCATCACCCGAGTCATTCTGCCGCAGGCGGTGTCCACCGCCATTCCAGGCGTAGTGGCCAATGTGATCTTCCTGTTCAAGGAATC
>JAIJEI010000053.1 GCA_022739095.1 Bifidobacterium sp. | reverse complement strand
CGACGATTTGGGCGTGGTCACCACCATCGCCGAAGTCAACGGCGAAACCCGCGTCCACGAAATCGCCCGCATGCTCTCCGGCAGCGAATCCGAAGCCTCCCTAGACCACGCCCGAGAACTCCTGTCCGATTCTCGGCTTACGCTCCCGCTGGCGGGAGCTGGCGCCGCAGGCGACTGAGGGTGGTTGAAGAAGATGGAGATTGGCAAATGACCAAAACCGCCATATTCGACCTCGATGGCACCCTCCTAGACTCCATGGGAGTCTGGGACCAAGTCGACATCGACTTCCTGAACAAGCGTGGAATCGAAGTGCCGCCCGACTACATGACCAAAGTGTCCGCCATGCAATTCCGCCAAATCGCCGAATACACCATCGCGCGCTTCGGATTGCAGGACACGCCCGAAGAACTCATGCAGGAATGGGACGACATGGCCAGCGTCGCCTATTCCACCACGGTCGAAACCAAACCCGGCGCGCTCAACTACCTTCGCGATCTGAAGGCCGCCGGTGTCAAACTGGGCGTTGCCACCTCGCTGCCCCCGCATCTGCGTGAGCCGGCGCTACGCCACGTCGGCATGTTCGACCTGTTCGACGATATCGTCTCCGTCGATGACGCGAACGACGTCGGCAAGGACCAGCCCGACGTCTACCTGCTCGCCGCCAAACGCCTGGGTGCCGCGCCGGCCGACTGCACAGTGTTCGAAGACCTGTTGGTCGGCATGAAGTCGGCCAAATCGGTCGGCATGAAGGTCTGGGCCATGCACGACGACTCCTCCGCCTCCGACTGGCCCGAAATCTGCCACCTAGCCGACGGCGTCCTCTTCGACTTCCACGACGCCCCGCGCGTGCTGTGATAAAAAATCAAGCAACATGCCGTTGGCTTGTGCCAAGGCGCGGGCCAATGGCGGCAGTCTTTTCGCTTTGCCTGCCTCAGGCGGTTTTTATTCGATAGGACTGCTTGGGGGAGCGGGCCGGTTGCGTACGCTCAATCGTGCCTGATTCAAGGAGCTTGCGCAGCTGATAGGTGACGGTGGAGCGCGGGGCGCCGGTGGCCTCCACCAATTTGGGCGTGGACATGGTGCCGTGCTTGTTGATCAGTTGCAACAGTTGCTCTTCCAGCATGGAGTAGCGGGCGCTGTTCTCCGTTGCGAGTGCCGACGCGCTGCGAGCCGATGGTATTTCGACGGATGATGCATCACGAGCCAGTGGCATGTCCGCGGACTGCGGAACGTCCAGTCCGGCTATCCGCGCAATGGTTGGCCCCAATCCGGGAACATCCTTGAGATATCGTTCGTACATTTCTTCGTCGCTGAGCTCTTCCGTTTTGATGCTGTTTTTGGGGAATGGCACGATTTTTGGATGTGCCGGTTTCGGGGGCTGTCCGTTGATCAGCCCCTGCGCGGCGCTGTAATCGATATCGGGCCTATCGCCCCAACCCGCGTAACGGGGATCCCTGCGGCTGTCCGGCAACCTGGCGGTATCCGCTGAACGGAAGGTGACCGAGAACGTATTCAGTGTGCTGTATATTTCGGGCTCGCCATTGCCGTTATCCAGCAGCAGTCTGTTGATGAGGCTGTATCCGGTCCCTCGATTCTCCGCGACTGTGGCATCGCGGAATGGAGTGCATTCGAGCAATCTGGCAAGTGTCTGGTTGCGGGTCGAGGTGGAGCCAGGTTCACTGATGGAATCCAGCGTGACGTCGCCGTATAATCCGCCTGGACTCAGCACTTCAAGGCGGTCTTTGTACATGTTGACTTGTATTTGGCCGCCCCGGGCCATCGGCGAATAGTCGCGGTGCATGATGGCATTGACCACAGCCTCGCGTATGGCATCCTCTGGGTATTCAAAGGTGTCTTTGCGGAATGGGCCGTCCAATGCGCCTCCGATGCGCATGTTCTTCTGCGCGGCGTTCAGAGTTTCCCCGAGTATCTCGGGGATGGGGCCGTCAAGTGAATAATTGTCGATGAATTTCACCCCGCCGGCAAACACCTTGTCATAGCCGGGGTAGCAGGTGAACGTGATATTCACCCGTGGCAGAAACTGTTGGGGGTAGTTGCCGGCGACGAGCAGTCCGGCAAGCGTCGGATGTGGTTTTCCGTCATCGCCTGTTCCGACTATCCCAAGCGCTCGCATCGCCTCTTCATCGGTCAGTTTTCCGAAGACACGTGGACGGCGTTCGCGGCATAACGCAAGAATGCCTTGCACAATATTCGGTAGTAGATCGTCGATGGTGGCTTCGTAGATCAGCTCTCGGTCATACGTGGGTTGCACGCGGTTTTCCAGAAGCCGGTCGATTTCGTAATGACTGAGTTTGCGGTCGCCGTCCCAAACGCGGATGAATGAGCCGCTGTACCGGCCTCTGTTGCGAATGTAACATGGCTTATCCAGTGGATCGGCCTCATCAATGATAGCGATGACCACGGCGGAACCATGGTATGAGGTGACGTCAATGACTGGCCTGATGGGTGGGGTGATTTTGTCCCGGCACATCTGCGCCAATGCTTCGGCGATGGGTTGCGCCTTGAATCCTTGGGCGGGCTCGAATCCATCCTTTTCGGCAATACCCAGCACAATGGTGCCGCCATGGCCATTGGCAAAAGCGGAAATCGTCTCGGGCAGCGAAACCGGCAATCCGTCTGCGGCTTCCTTGGCCTCAATGTCCTGACTGTCCGATTGCGCGGAACGCAGCGGGTTCAGCAAGGCGTCGATCTCCTCTTCTGACCACATGATTGTCTCCTTGCCATTGTGCCGCAACTTGGGCACCATCATAGCAGACATATTAAATATGTTGTTATGTTTGGTGTGCCTTGCGGTGTATTCGGTAAGTGTTATAGTTGATGTAGAACAAATAGAACGGTTTGGGAGGAGGCGACCATGATTGTGGAAATCGATCAGCGCAGTGACGTGCCGATTTACGAGCAGCTGCACCGGCAGTTCATCGCAGCCATCGCGGGCGATGAGCTGTCGCCAGGCGATTCGTTACCGTCCGTGCGCTCGCTGGCCGTGGACCTTGGCATCAACCTGCACACGGTGAACAAGGCATATGCGCTGTTGCGTGACGAGGGATACATCGTTATGCGTCGTGGTGCCGGTGCAACCGTCGCTGAGCGTAACGGCGGGGGAGAAGCGCCGAACCGAACTGCCGAAGCACAGGATGAGCGGATGGACGAGGAACTCTATCGCCTTGCCTTGGCCTACAAGGCGCGCGGCGGTGATTCGGCCGCATTCCTCGATGCCGCCAAACGGCAATGCGAACGGGCATACGGCGTGCGCTCCTCGCAGAGCGTTACTGACGGTGCAACAAAAGAAAATCAGGGGAGATAACGATGAACAATACAGTCGTGTCGATGAACATCGCGTTGTGTGCGTTCTTGCTGTTGCCGGTGATAGTGACCGCCGGCCTGGCAGGGGTTCCATGGGTTACCGACCGGCATGAGGTGTTCGGTGTCACGGTGCCGGCCGCCGCCCATACCAATACGCGCATTCGCGAATACAAAGTCGCGTTTTCGGGAATTGTAGTGGCAATCGGTGTGTGCGCCATGCTGGTCTCGTTGGCCGTCTGGCGGCTCTGTGGAGTCGACGCGGCGTTCTGGACCGTGTCCATCGCAGCGGTGGTGATTGCGATATGTGGTTTTGTGCTGCAGCAGGTGTTTCGCCGCAAAGTACTGTCCATCAAAACCAATCAGGGATGGGAGGCGTCCAGTGCTCGCCGTGCGGCATTGATAGGTGAGCGGGACAATCCCGACCCGCTGAGCCTGAAGTGGGAATTGCTGCAAGTCGTTTGTCTCGCTGTCACCATTGCGGTCGGGCTGCTGGGCTATGACCGGATGCCGGAGCGGGTGCCGATTCATGCGGATATCGCCGGCAATGTGAACGGCTGGGCCGAGAAGAGTCCGATGGTGATTTGGTACGCCGTGCTCGCGCAGGTGGTGCTGGCAGCGGTGATGGTGGCCAGCCATGTCGCGATCATCTACGCCAAGCACCCGATTGATCCCGACCACCCCGCCACCACCGGGTATGCCTATGGTGTGTTCTCGCGGGTCTGGAGCATCTACGTGCTGGTCATCGGACTGCTGACAGCCGGTGGATTGGGCCTAGGCGTTCAGCTTGTCGCCATTGGCGTGCTGGATGTCAATCTAATCGGCATCATCGGCATGTTCATCGCTGTGGCGGCTCTGGTCGGCGCGCTGATGATCGGCGTGTATTACGGGCAGAACGGGGCGCGCGTCTATGCCGGTGTTCGGCACAGTGACGGCGGTGACGATTCGGACGATGATGTTATGCCGTATGACGATGACCTGCACTGGATTGGCGGCATCATCTACATCAACCGTGACGATCCGGCCATCATGGTTCCTAAACGTTTCGGCGTCGGCTGGACCGTCAACCTCGCACGCCCCAGCGTGATCATCGGCACTATCGTGCTGTTGGCAATCGCCATAGGACTGCCAGTCGCCGCGATACTGATGTAAACGCAATTCTGATGTAAAAAATGGCTCCCCTCTCTGAGGGGAGCCAATGTGCTGGTATGTTTACAGCGTCTGGGCGGCCTTTTCGACGTAATCTTCCATGCCGTCGATGGCCACGACGTCCTTGAAGCGCACGTCGGCGGTCTCAAGACCACGCAGGGCGGCCGGAGCGGTGGTACCGGTTTCGCGGGCCAGCACATCCATGTACTCGAAGTCGGTGCCGGTGGCGTCGAAGCCCAACGCCTCGTTCACCACGCGCGGGAACTTGTACGGGCTGGCGGTGGAGAGCAGCACGCGCGGGGTCAGCGGGTCGCGCGGCATCTGCTCAAGCAGGTAGTAGCCACAGGCGGTGTGCGGGTCGATCACGTAGTGGTTCTCATCCCAGCAGTGCTTGATGGATTCGCGCACCTGGTCTTCATCGGCCCAGCCGGTGCCGAAGATCTGGCGGATCTTGGCCAGCAGCTCTTCCGGAATCTCGTACGTGCCCCACTGGTTGAGGTCGTTCATCAGCATGGAGATCAAGCGTGTATCGCCCTCGGACAAGTAGTACAGCATGCGCTCCAGGTTGGAGGAGATGAGGATGTCCATGGACGGCGAAATCGTCTGGAAGAACGGGCGCTGGCGGTTGTAGGTACCGGTGGTCAGGAAGTCGAACAGCACGTTGTTCTTGTCGGAAGCTACCACGAGGTGCTTGACCGGCAGGCCGAGCAGTTTGGCGTAGTAGCCGGCGAGGATATCGCCGAAGTTGCCGGTCGGGACCACGAACTCGACCTCATCGCCGACGTTGATTACCTGGTCGGCGAGCAGTTGGGCGTAGGCGGAGAAGTAGTAGACGACCTGCGGCACCAGACGGCCCACGTTGATGGAGTTGGCGGAGGAAAGCACCACGTGTGAATTGCCGGCGAGGCGCTCGGCCAGGGCGCGGTCGCCGAAGATGCGCTTGACCGCGGACTGGGCGTCGTCGAAGTTGCCTTCCACGGCGGCCACCTGCACGTTGGAGCCGGCCTGCGTGGTCATCTGCAGTTCCTGGACCTGGGAGACCTTGCCTTCCGGGTAGAAGACGGTGATCGCGGTGCCCGGGGCGTCCGCGAAGCCGGCCAGTGCGGCCTTGCCGGTGTCGCCGGAGGTGGCGGTGAGGATCATGATTTTCTCGTCCGCGTCGCCATCGGCCGGCGTGGTGTGCGCCATGAAGCGCGGCAGGATCTGCAGTGCCACGTCCTTGAAGGCGGAAGTTGGGCCGTTGAACAGTTCGAGCACGTAGTCGTCACCCAGGGGCTTGAGCGGGGTGATGCGTTCGTCGGACCACTGTTCGCCGTAGGCGTCGGCGATGCACTGGCCCAGCTCCTCGGCCGTGAAGTCCGGCAGCAGCGCGCCCAGCACCTCGGCGGCGATTTGCTGGTACGACTTGCCCGGCAGGGAGGCCACGTCCACCTTGGTCTTGCCCAATGCATCCGAAACGAACAGGCCGCCGTCATCGGCGATGCCCTTACGAATCGCCTGCTTGGCGGTCAGCGAATCGGTGGTGCTACGGGTGGAATGGAAGGTGGTTGTCACGATGAATCCTTCTGCCTGAAAGGGATGATGAATCCACACCAGTCTAGCGTGGGCCGTGGGCAGAAGGGCCGTCCGTCTCGCATAGCCGACCGGTCGCACCGGCGAAAATCACCATTGCCATCGAACGGGGGCCGGCCATATCATGAAACAGGCCGGCTACAAACGAGCCATACAATAAGGCGACAATGGCGAATCAATTGTCGCCCATACCAAAGGAGCACCCATGACCGCTTCACCCCTTGCGCAGAAAGCGACCGATGCTTTCAACGCGCCGATCTGCGAAACCGATCCTGAGATCGCCGAACTGCTGGACTCCGAACTGGGCCGCCAGCGCAATGGCCTTGAGATGATCGCCTCTGAGAACTTCGTGCCGCGAGCGGTACTGCAATGCTAGGGCTCCGTGCTGACCAACAAATACGCCGAAGGCTACCCCGGCCGCCGCTACTATGGCGGCTGCGAATACGTGGACCAGATCGAAACCATCGCCCGCGAACGCGCCAAGGCCCTGTTCGGCGCCGAATATGCCAACGTCCAGCCGCACTCCGGCGCCCAGGCCAACGCCGCTGTCTACCAGGCGCTCGTCAAGCCCGGCGACACCGTGCTCGATCTGGCCCTTGACCACGGCGGCCACCTGACCCACGGCATGAAAATCAACTTCTCCGGCCGTTTCTACCACGCCGAAGCGTACGGCGTGAACCCCGAGACCTTCCGCATCGACCCGGAAATCATCCGCCAGCGCGCGCTCGAAACCCACCCGGCCATGATCATCGGCGGCTGGTCCGCCTACCCGCGCATCGAGGACTTCAAGGCCATGAAGGAGATCGCCGACGAGGTCGGCGCCAAATTCTGGGTCGACATGGCTCACTTCGCCGGACTCGTGGCCGCAGGCCTGCACCCGAGCCCCGTGCCATACGCCGACGTGGTCTCTTCCACCGCGCACAAGACCTTCGGTGGTCCGCGTTCCGGTTTCATTCTCGCCAAGCAGGAATACGCCAAGAAACTCAACCCCTCCGTGTTCCCCGGCCCGCTCATGCACGTGGTTGCGGGCAAGGCCGTGAGCTTCAAGGTGGCCGGCACCCCCGAATTCAAGGACCGTATGCAGCGCACGCTCGACGGCGCCAAGATTCTCGTTGAACGTCTCCTGGCCGACGATGTCAAGGCCAACGGCATCAGCGTGCTGACCGGCGGCACCGACGTGCACCTGGTGATGGTCGACCTGCGCAACAGCGAGATGGACGGCCAGCAGAGCGAGGATCTGCTCGCCGCCTGCGGCATCACCATCAACCGCAACACCGTGCCCTTCGACCCGCGCCCGGCCTCGGTGGCCTCGGGCCTGAGAATCGGCACGTCCGCCCTGGCCACCCGCGGCTTCGGACCGAAGGAATACGAGGAGGTGGCCGACATCATCGGCACCGCGCTCGCCGCCGGCCCGTCCGCCGACGTGACCGCGTTGAAGGCCCGCGTCGACAAGCTCGCCGAGGACTTCCCCCTCTACCCCGACCTGGACCAGATCCACTGATTTGCTGATTCGCTAATCCACCGTGGTGTACCGGTTAGTGATGATTCGCTGACCGGAGCGCATCACATCACCGGCTTCCCGCCTGAGATGGAGGGGAGCCGGTTCTGTTTGCGATTCAAAACGTCAGACATCCCATAACAAGCGGGTCGGAGTAAGCAATCAGCCGCGTTGTGAGTTACGCTTGACTGTTATGAGCGATGAATTGAGTCCTGAGGTGTTCGACGCGGTGTGCCGCCAGGCCGATCAGGCCGCACGCGCGCAGGAGCGTCTTGCACAGGCGAATACCGAAGCCAAAAACGAACTGCTGCTCGCCATTGCGGACGCGCTGGACGAGCACGCCGCGGACATCGAAGCCGCCAACGCGCTGGACATGCTCGAATCCAAGGAAAACGGCATGGACGCGGGCAAGCTCGACCGTCTGTTGTTCGACGTGCCGCGCGTGGCCGCCGCCGCCCAAGGCGTGCGTCATGTGGCCACCTTGCCCGATCCGGTCGGCGAAATCGTGCGCGGATACAACCTGCCCAACGGTCTGCGCCTTACCCAAACGCGCGTGCCGATGGGCGTCATCGGCATGATTTACGAGGCCCGGCCGAACGTCACTGTGGACGTGGCCAGCCTGTGCCTCAAGTCCGGCAATGCCGCGCTGCTGCGAGGCGGCCACGCCGCCGAACGCACCAATGCTGCCACGCTGGGCGTCATCGCCCCGGTGCTTGAAGCCCACAGTTTCGAATCCGCACTGGTACAGTCCGTCGACCAGTACGGACGCGCCGGTGCCACCGCCATGATGGAGGCGCGAGGCCATATCGACGTGCTCGTGCCGCGAGGAGGAGTGGGTCTGATCCAAGCCGTCGTGCGCAACTCCAAAGTGCCGGTCATCGAGACCGGTGCCGGCAACGTGCATATCTACATCGACAAGTCCGGCGATCTCGCCAAGGCCATCCCGATCATCACCAACGCCAAAACCCAGCGCGTGGGCGTGTGCAACGCCGCCGAAAAGCTATTGGTTCATAAGGATGTCGCCGCCGAATTCCTGCCGCAGATCGCCGCCGCGTTGGCCGAGGCGAACGTCGTGCTACAGGCCGACACCACGTCGTACGACATCATCTCCGGCGCGGAAATCGAGGGCCTTGACCTCAACCACGCCACTGAAGAGGATTGGGACACCGAATACCTGGCCCTCAAAATGGGCATCAAGGTGGTGCCGGACCTGGACGCGGCCATCGACCACATCAACACGCATTCCACAGGCCACACCGAATCCATCATCGCCGAGGATTATGCGGTCATCGAGGAATTCACCAAGCGCATCGACTCGGCCGTGGTCATGGTCAACGCCTCCACCCGCTTCACCGACGGCGGCGTGTTCGGCTTTGGTGCTGAGCTTGGCATCTCTACGCAGAAGATGCACGCACGCGGTCCCATGGGATTGCGGGAGATGACCACCACCAAGTGGATCGGTTACGGAACAGGACAGGTGCGCGCATGAACGAGGACGGCAACATGAACACTACGGCTGACACGGCAAACAAGGCAAGCGAACTGCGGCCCGACATCGACCTCAACGATCCCAAGCTCGGCCTGAAGATCGCGGCCGAACGCCTGAGCATCGTCCGCTACGTGTTCCTCGTGCAGATCGAGGACGGCATCGCCTCCGCAGCCCAGCGCGCCTCGCTCGAATACGTGGACGCCGTGCTCATCGGTTGGCCCGAGACCGATTCGCTCGAAGTCGTGGACCTCAACGATGCCCAGCTCAAGATCGTGCGCGAACACATGGAGCTCATGGAAGTCTACATCGGCAAATACAGCCAGATGGAGCACGACGGCGACCTTGACGGCATGACCGACACGCTCATCCGCATCACCGAGCGCGTGGCTGAGGTCCGCCGCCTCTACCAGCCGGACTTCCCGCTGCCCACCTTCGCCGAAATTCGTCGCGTGGTCCAAGACGAATGGGATGAAGACATGGTCAAGATCGACCCCAAGGAAGACAACCCCACCGCCGGCGAAATCGAAGAGGAAACCGAATCAGCCGATGACGCCGCCGGCGAGGGCGGCCAGGCATGAGTGGTGTTACCGGCAGTCACAAAACGGCTGCGTCAGTTCAGTCCGAAAAATCAGTGGAATCCGCCGAGTCCGCCGAAATCAGCGCCGTCACCCAAGGCGAAACCGAACGGCGCATGTCCGACCTGTCCGTACCGGCCGGGGCCAGCAGCCATGGCAAAGGCCGGCTTTCCGCACGCGGCAATTGGCATACGCGCCTGCGTGTCGGCATCATGGGCGGCACGTTCGACCCGATCCACAACGGCCACTTGGTCGCCGCCTCTGAAGTCGCCTGGGTGTATGACCTCGATGAGGTGATTTTCGTGCCCACCGGCCGACCTGTGTTCAAGCTGGACAAGCACGTCACCAACGCCGAGGATCGGTATCTGATGACTGTGATCGCCACCGCATCCAACCCCAAATTCACCGTCTCGCGCGTCGACATCGACCGTCCGGGCGTCACCTACACCATCGACACCCTGCGCGATATCCGCGCCCAGAATCCCGACGCCGAGCTGTTTTTCATCACCGGCGCAGACGCCGTGGCCGAAATCATGCAGTGGAAGGACGCCGACCTCATGTGGGACCTCGCCCACTTCGTGGCCGTCACGCGCCCCGGCTACTCCAGCCCGGACGGCGTGACCTTGCCCGAAGGCAAGGTCGATACGCTTGAGATCCCGGCCCTGGCCATCTCCTCGACCGATGTACGCCGCCGCGCCGAACACGACGAGCCGGTCTGGTATCTGGTGCCCGACGGCGTGGTGCAATACATCGGCAAGCATGGTCTGTATTCGTGCGAGGACTGACGATTCGTACGAGGACTGGTGTGCATTTGTACGAGGGCTGGTGAGGATTAGCGCGAATCAGCGCGGATTAATCCTCACCAGTGCAAGGATGAGCGGTCAGGCCAGTCCCATCTTGATTTTCAATGTCATTACGCGAGTCGCCGCCGCCGTCACCTTCGAAGCGAAAGCCGGATCGGACTTCGCCCGTTCGTTGAGGCCGTCCACAATTGGCTTTACATAATCCGTCTGACCGATGCAGGACATGTCGCCGCTCGCCTCGACAAGCTTTACTCCCAATTGGCTTACATCGTAGCTGCTCAAAGCTTCGGCAGACATCGAATCCGAAATCACCACGCCCGTGTACTTCAGTGCGTTGCGAATATGACCGTCGATAATCGTAGAAGAAAACACCGCCGGATTATTCGGGTCGATGGATTGATACGTGGCCAACGACATCATCACCATTGCGGGATCGGCCTTGGTGATCGCCTGGTCAAAGGCACCTGCCTCGGCCCCGTCCAACGTGGTGGTCGTATCCAGAATGCCTTCGGTGGTGAAGTCGGTATTGCCGCTTACCGCGCCCAACCCGGGATAATGTTTGACCGCCGCACCGACCTGAGCGCCTCGAAAACCCTCAATAACGGCGATGCCATGTTCGGCGTTGCCGGCCGCATCCAATCCGAAATCACGATCCAGCGCGCCAATCGGAGCATTTGAGGCACGATCGCCAACCACTGTGCCAAGCACCGGTGCCAAATCGACATTTATGCCGGCAGTGGCTAATTGCGAACCCCACGTGCCTGCCGATTGACGCAATGCGTCATCGGACATTGTGCCCTGCTCGACGGCACTGGGCATTGTGTCGAAACCGGTACCAGTCAGGTGCTGCACCTGACCGCCCTCCTGATCGGTGGCGATGATGAGACGATTGCCGGCCGGCGCATATCCTTGGAGTTGCGCGGTCGCGGTCTTGACCGTATCGACGCCGGTATTCCAA
>JAIJEI010000254.1 GCA_022739095.1 Bifidobacterium sp. | reverse complement strand
CTTATCGAGGCCGGCATGATTGAAGAGACCGGCGATTTGGAAGGTTCCAAGAACCGCCGTTCCATCGGTCTCAAACTCGACACCACGCGGTTCCGCATCATCGGCATCAAATTCGCCCGTTCGCTGGTGCAGATCGGTGTGTTCGACCTGCGCGGCAACACCCTGAGCTTCGAGAACCTGCCCACGGTGTACGACAACACCATCAACGACACCATCGTCACCATTCACCAGCGCGTCGAACAACTGCTCGACAACGACCCGTCCATCGTGGCCATCGGCATGGCGGTACCCGGCCCCTACCTGCGTAACGTAGGCCGCACCGCCGTGGTGTCCAGCATGCAGGGCTGGCGCAAGATCAACTTCATCGACGAATTCACCACCGCTTTCCGCGTGCCTGTGTTCATCGAACAGGACGCCCGCGCCGGCGCCCTCGCGCATTATCTCTTCGACCCGTCGGCGCACGCCGACGGCAACCTCGCCTATTATCTGGTCGGCGAAGGCGTGGGCCTCGGCGTCATCGACAACGGCCGCCTCATCAACGGCTTCCTCGGCGCCGCCACCGAAATCGGACACATCTCCATCGACGTCAACGGCCGCCCCTGCGATTGCGGCAACGTCGGCTGCCTTGAACGCTACTGCTCCAGCCCCGCCATTCACGACATGCTCATCGCCGATGGCACCGTGGTTCCCGGCGCGGCCGATATGACCCACACCGAAGCCGCCCGCGCCCTGTTCGCCAAAGCCGGCGGCGGCGACGAAGCGGCAATCGCCATTGTCCGCGAAGTCGCCCGATACGTCGGATACGGATGCGTCACCATCTTCAACGGATACAATCCCGAGCACATCATCATCGGTGACATCGTGGCCGAAGCCGGACCGATACTGCTCGATGAGGTGCGCGCCACGGTGGCCGAACGGGCCATCCCCGAAATCAACGCCTCCACTTCCATCAGCCTATCCACCCTGTCCGCCGACGCGGCGGTCTCCGGTGCCGCAGCAGTGGCGGTGACCCAATTCCTCGAACACCCCTCGGTGTTCTTCGACGTCTCCTAAACCAAGCGCCGACATCACAAGATTTTCCATACGAAACACCCGATAAAGGAAACAAAGGAAAGGAAACCAACCATGACCACCCCGATCGTTCTGAGCCTCGGTGAACTGCTGTGGGATATGCTGCCGGGCGGCAAGCGAGCCGGCGGCGCCCCCGTCAACTTCGCCTACCACGCGATGAAGAACGGCACCGAAGGCTGGGCCATCAGCGCGGTCGGCGAGGATGAACTCGGCGACGAACTG
This sequence comes from Bifidobacterium sp., assembly GCA_022739095.1. Lineage (GTDB taxonomy): Bacteria > Actinomycetota > Actinomycetes > Actinomycetales > Bifidobacteriaceae > Bifidobacterium. Next base: position 545 of record JAIJEI010000254.1, on the reverse strand, counting down.
ATTGCCAAGGCCAACGAGGCCGGCATCAACACCGTCATCCAGCGCAACGCCTGGCCGACCTCCACCGTCGAAGTCGCGCTGAAGAACGGCATCCCGGAGTACACCATCGTCAAGGGCGTGGCTTGGGACCACATCCTGTACACCCGCCAGCTCATCGACGTGGTCTCCAAGGCCGACGCCGTCTGCTTCGGCACCCTGGCCTTGCGCTCCCCCGAATCGCACGCCACCATCACCGAGCTGCTCAAGCACACCAAGCCGGGCGCGATGAAGTTCTTCGACATCAACCTGCGCGGCGACCACTACTCTAAGGAACTTATCGAAGAACTGCTCAGGGCCGCCACCGTCTTCAAGATCAACGACGAGGAACTCCTGCTGCTGCGCGACATGTTCGACATTCGCGGAACCTCCGGTGAAGACGCCTCCCGCTGGTTCATCGAGGAATTCGGCCTCGACTACGTGATCCTGACCGCCGGCTCCGCCTACTCCACCATCATCTCCCGCAAGGGCGAGGTCTCCACGCTGGACACCCCGCACGTCGAGGTGAA
>JAIJEI010000253.1 GCA_022739095.1 Bifidobacterium sp. | reverse complement strand
GAGGCTTCGGATTCGCTGCCGGAGAGCATGCGGGCGATTTCGTGGACGCGGGTTTCGCCGTTGACTTCGGCGATGGTGGTGACCACGCCCAAATCGTCGTCATCGGCATCCGGCGGCTCCTTGGTGACCACGAACTGCGCGTCTGCCCACGAGGCGACCTGCGCCAAGTGGGTGACGACGATGACCTGCGCGCTGCGGGCCAGCCGTGCCAGACGTTTGCCCAGTTCGACCGCGGCCTTGCCACCCACGCCGGCGTCAACCTCGTCGAAGATGAAGGTCTGGTCGGCACCGCCGCGCGTGTCGGCGGCCACCAGCTCCAAGGCCAGCATCAGTCGGCTCAGTTCACCGCCCGAAGCGCTTTTGCCCATCAGCAACTGCGGCGACCCCTCGAACGGCGTAAACAGGAACGCGATATCGTCACGACCATACGGGCCGAGCGGATCATCGGCCTTGTCTCGCGGCGTGACGCGCACTTCCAGGGAGGCGCCCAGCATGGCGAGCGAGCCGAGTTCTTCGGTCACGCGCGCGCCCAAGTCGGCAGCGGCAGCCACGCGCGCGGCGCTCAGCACGTCGGCGTCGGTAAGGGCCGCATCGTACAGCGTCTGCCGTTCGGATTCGAGTTCGGCGACTTTTTCCGGCGAGGCGTCCAGATCCTCCAGATCGAACGCCGCCTTGTCCCGCCAAGCGAGCACGTCGGCCAAGGTGGGGCCCCACCGACGGGTGAGGTCGCCAAGCTCGTGGATACGGCCGTTGATCTGGTCCAGATCCTCCACGCTGCCTTCGTCGCCCAGCTCCTGGCTCAGGGCGAACACCACGTCGTCCAAATCGGCATTGATGGATTCAAGCCGATCGGCCTGCTCGGCGAACGTGCCGCCGACGCGAATCGCGCGCAACGAGGTCACCGCATGATTGATGAGTTCCACGGCCGAAGCGCCGTCGGTGGCGTCCACATCCACCTGTGAGGCGTCCAGCGCACCCAGCGCCGAACCCACGCCTTGGGCGATGTCGGCCGCGTTTTCGATGCGTTCGCGGCGTGCCTTCAGCTCCTCGTCCTCCCCCGGCTGCGGGTCGATGCGGTTGATGCGGTCGATGGATTCGCGCAGATAGTCGGCCTGTTGGCGGGCGGAGGATTCCTGCGAGCGCAGGCGTTCCAACCGCTCATCCATAGCAGTCAGCGCATCCCACGCTTTGCGGTAGGCGGCCAGTTCGGCTTCGTCCCCAGCCACCCGGTCCAGAAACTCGCGCTGCCGTGCGGAGGCCGCGAGTTTCAGCTGATCGGTCTGGCCATGAATGATGACCAGTTCGCCGGCGATGGCCCCCAGCACCGAACGCGGTACGGACTTGCCGCCGAGCACGGCCCGCGAACGGCCGGAAGCGCGTACGGTGCGAGACAGGAACAGCTCGCCATCTTCGGGATCGACGCCCGCGTCGTGGGCCTTGGCCACGGCCGCGGCGGCACCGGTGAGCCCACTGTCAGAATCGCCAGCATCACCGGCACCGTTGGCGTCACCGGAATATTCAGAGGTCACGGCATCATCCGCGAGCGCGAAAATCGCCTGGGCCCAGGCTTCGTCCGCCCCGGCCGAGACGCGCGAGGATTCGGCGGCCCCTCCGGAGACCAGTCGGATCGCGGAGAGCAGCATGGATTTGCCGGCACCGGTCTCACCGGTGATGGCGGTCATGCCTGCGGCCGGCGCAATGATGGCTTCTCGAATCGGCCCCAGATTGCGGATATCGAGTTCTTCGAGCATCAGGCTCCTGCCTTGCCGTCACGTTCGCCCGGCTTGTCGGGCTCGGTACCAGCGACGCCAGCGTCACCGGCAACGGCAACGCCAGCCG
>JAIJEI010000052.1 GCA_022739095.1 Bifidobacterium sp. | reverse complement strand
TCATCCGCGAGGCTCGTGGCGAACACGGTTTCGGTTACGATCCGCTGTTCGTCCCGGACGACCAGCCTGCCGGTCGCGTCAGCACTGAGCCTGACCATGAAGGCGAGCCGCTGACCAGCGCCGAAATGACTCCGGCCGAGAAGAATGCGATTTCCCACAGAGGCAAGGCGCTGAAAGCCTTGGTTCCCGCCATCGAGGCCCTGCTGCACTAAGTCGTCTAGGCTGTCTAGCTGCACTGAGCTGCGACTAAGCCACAGTTGAGTCGCGGCTCAGCACTCAGCCCCCCCCAAATCGGGTGAGTGTCTAGCAAGTGTCTATGCCCTAGCAAGGGCGATACGAAAGAAGGCCGACGCTCAGTGCGTTGGCCTTCTTGATGAACAAGAGCCACCCGATAGAATCGAACTACCGACCTTCCCACGAACGAGGGGGATGCTCTACCACTGAGCTAAGGTGGCGTGGCTTCAAGAGCCAAGTAGAGAATATAGCACTGCGTTTGATTCAACGCAAGCCGGACGTTCATCATCTTTGGGCTGAACCATTGTGGAGGCAATAGTGCGAACGATGTGCACACCTCATCTGCTCGTACCCCATTCGTCGTGTGCGCGTTATGCTAGCATGGTGAGCCTGATTGACTCGGAGGCAAAGGGAAGCATGCGTGATTTTGTGCTGGTGAAGTTGACAGACGAAGAGTTCGATGATTTCTCCGCCAGGCATCCACAAGGCAATTTCCAACAAACCTCGGCGATGGGACGCCTTCGCGCCGCGCAGGGGATCGACGTCGAATATCTGGCCCTCAAGGAGGGCGAGAAGATCGTCGCGGCGGCACTGTTCGAAACTCACCGCTCTCGATTCTCTACATTTGCGGTCATCCATGATGGCCCGATGTGCGACTATCACGACACCGAAGCATTGACCTTCTTCGTGGATGCGCTGAAATGCCATGCCAAGGCAAAGGGTGCTTCACAGCTGGAAATCACCCCTGAATCCCCGTATCGGCTTCGCGACACCAATGGAGCTTCTTTGCCGGATGACCAGAATGGCGCTCCCGACAATAAGCTGATAGAACAGCTCGAGGCGATCGGCTTCACTCATGGCGGTTTCACCGTGGGCTACACGGCGGTTCCACGTTGGCGCTACCTCAAGGATCTGACCAGCATCACCGATGAGACAAGTCTGCTGAAGTCCTATGACAAGCGCACCCAATGGAGCGTGAAGCGTGCCCAATCGATGGGTGTGCACGTGCGTGAGCTGTCGGACGACGAGCTGGGGGTATTCGCACGAATTGAGCAGCAAACCGCCGAGCGCCGTAGCTTCGAATACCGTAGCGAAGCATATTTTCACCGTTTCAAGGAAGCGTTCGGCAGCAAAGCGCATTTTATGGTTGCTGAGATCCGCATCGACGAATACATGGCGGACATGACGGCCAAGCGTGAAGCGCTTTCGGCCAAGGTGGCGGCATTGACCGCCAAAAACGCCGAACACCCCACCACCAAAACCGAGCGTCAGCTGGGGGAGGAGACCCGCAATCTGGCGGCAGCCGAAAAGCGCCTGAACGAGGCGGCCGAGTTCGCCAAAGACGGGGATGTACTGCCGGCTGCGGCATCACTATTCGTGGAGCATCCGCGCGATGTCATCTACCTGTTCTCCGGTAGCGTCGAGCAGTACAAGCCCTTCTACGCCTCCGCGCTGATTCAGCATGACGCGATGCTGCATTTCTGCGTGGAACACGGGCTGTCTCGCTACAACTTCTACGGCATCGACGGCGTCTTTGATGATCCCGATGACGAGGGGCGTGGTGTACTGGAGTTCAAGCAAGGCTTCAACGGATATGTCGAGGAACTTCCGGGCGAGTTCGTGCTGCCGGTCAAACCGGTCGCCTATGCCATGAAGCAATTTGCGCACAAGCTGCTGTCGCGGTAAACGGACGCAGCACACAGGCCATTCCAGAGCTCAGAGTAACGATCAGAGTAACGACAAGTAAGAAGGTTCGATTATGACGCAATCCGATGCAGGCGTCGCCTCACTCACCCCTACCAAGATCACTCCTGCCGAGCTGGATGCGTTCTCCGCAGCTCAAGTGCAAGGTAGTTTCCAGCAGACCTCGCAGATGGCCGCCATGGGTGCGTTCAACGGTCCGGTGGACTATGTGGGTGTCAAGCGCGGCGACGAGCTGATTGCCGCCTGCTACGTGGTGTACACGCGGTCCCGTTTCGGTTTGGAAGGCTCGGTCTGGTGCGGACCGCTGTGCGATTATGACAATCCACAGGTGGTTGAGGCGATGACCGAAGCCCTGCGTCGTTCGGCCAAGGCCCATCACGCCATCAGCATATCCTGCTGGCCGGCCGCAGTCTACCGTCTGCATGATCTGGACGGCAAGCCGACCAGCGACCCGGCCAGCACGATGATGGACAACATGGCCCGCTTCGGTTGGAAACATGGCGGCTTCACCGTGGGCTACGAATCCGTGGTGAACCGCTGGAACTTCGTCAAGGGGCTTGACGGCATTCATAACGAGAAGGAACTGCTGGCCTCGTTCTCCAAGTACCGCCGTAAGAACATCCGCATCGCCCAGGATTCCGGTCTGCGCGTGCGCCGACTGGAACGCGGCGAACTGAGCACTTTCGTCAAGCTGTGCGATATGAGCGCCGCACGTCAAGGCTTCAAGAGCCGCGATCTGGCCTACTATGAGCGTCTGTTCGATACCTTCGGCGACCTGATCGAGTTCAAGGTGGTCGAAACCCATTTCGACGAATATCTGGACACCCTGCAATCCAAGCTGAATGCGGCCTCCAAAGACAAGCGCAACCTCGAACGCCTGCTCCAGCGCGCGCAACAGCAGCCGGAAGGCACGGCCAAGAAGGGTGCCTCCGACCCGACAACGCTGGAAAAGCGCATCGCCATCGCAGACAAGAAGATTGCGGCGCTGGAAAAGACCATCGGCGAAGTCAATGGCATCATCGCCTCGGATGGCCCGGTCATTCCGGTGGAAGCCGGTGTCTACTTCTGGCATCCGAACGAGGTTGTCTGCCTGTCCAGCGGCGAGGACGATCGTTTCATGGATTACTACCCGTCTTCCCTAATCCACTTCGAGGTGATGCTTGACTGCATCGCCCGTGGCGTGGAGCGCTTCAACTTCTACGGCATTTCCGGCATTTTCGACGCCAACGATCCTTCCTACGGCGTCTGGCAGTTCAAGACCCGTTTCGGCGGATTCGTGGAAGAGCTTCCGGGCAAGTTCACGCTGCCGGTGGACGGACTGCGCTTCGGTGTATCCGAAGCCGCACACAAGCTGCTGCATCGCTGACAAACAGTGGCGAGCACGGACACAGAAACAAGGCACAGGTGACGACGAGATGAGCGCGACTGCGAATCGAACAGATACGACGTATACGTTTGGCGTGATTACGCCCGAAGAGCTCGTCCGGCTTTCCGAAGCCACAAGCCAGGGCAGCTTCCAGCAATGGTCCGGGCAGGTCCGTCTTGCCAAGATTCGTGGGCATGAAGCCGAATGCGTTGGCGTGTGCGATGCATCCGGCAATCTGGTAGCCGGCTGCGTGATTCTGTACCTCAATGGTCGTTTCGGTGCAGATGGCTCCGTGTATTTCGGTCCCATCGGCATTAACGATGATCCAGCTCTGCTGCGGGCCATAACCGAGGCGATTCGTGAATCGGCCCGGCGCCACCATGCTGTTTCCGTGGCATGCTGGCCTAACGTCGCCTATCGTCTGTATTCCTCGGACGGACAGCCCGACGACGAGCCGAACGATGCACTGCTGACCGGATTCACCGATGCCGGCTGGGCGCATGGCGGATTCCATACCGGTTATGACGTGGTCTGCCAGTGGATGTACGTCAAGGATCTCACCGGCATTATCAACGGCAAGGAACTGCTGGCATCATTCGGCAAACGCGCTCAATGGAGCGTCAAGCGGGCGCAGTCGATGGGCGTGCACGTTCGCGAAATCGGCCCCGACGAGTTCGACGTGTTCGCCGATATCGAACGGCAGACCGGTGAACGCCGTGGGTTCGCGACGCGCGGCGCGGACTATTTCCGCCAGTTCAAGCAGGCGTATGGCGCGGATGCGCATTTCATGCTCGCGGAAATCCACATCGCCGAATATGTGGCGGATATGACCGCCAAGCGCGAGGTATTGCAGACTAAGGCCGCACAGCTGCAGGCGAAATACGATGAACGTCCGACCACGCGTATCGAACGTCAGCTGGGGGAGGAATCACGCAATCTCGCGGCCGCCGACAAGCGTCTGGCTGAGGTGGAGGGATATGCCAAGAAGGGCGATGTGCTGCCGGCAGCGGCTTCAATGTTCGTCAGTCACCCCAATGAGGTGGTCTATCAGTATTCCGGTTCGTTGGAGGAGTACAAGCCGTTCTACGCCTCGGCGCTGATTCAGTACGAAGCGATGCTGCATCTGTGTGTGGAACAGGGTGTGAGCCGCTACAACTTCTACGGCATTTCCGGCGTGTTCGACGATCCGAACGACGAGGGCCGCGGCGTGCTGGAATTCAAGCAAGGCTTTAACGGCTACGTCGAGCAGATGGTAGGCAAATTCACGTTGCCGGTGGATAGGTTCCGCTTCGGCGTGAGCAATCTGGCGCACAAGCTGCTGCACCGGTAGCCGCTGGCGGTCGGGGGGGACGAACCTATGTGGGCTGCGTCTCGTCTGACCGTGCGCCCGCCGTGTGCCTACTTGCGCATTTGCTCACACGCCCATCAGCGCATGAGCCACAGCCATCATCATCAGTGAAATCATCGTGGTGATTGCCAGCGAGAAGCCAGCCAGTTTGGCGTTGCCGAGTACTTTATCGGTGAACAGCGTGGAGAAAATGGCGATTGGAGCCAACGCGCAAATCACCATCACGGCGCGAATCGAAGCCGAGAACGGCAGCAGGAACCACGAGATCAACGCGAAGACGACACTGAACGGTATACGCCAAGCGATGACGGCCATGACTTCCTTCACGTCATGCTTGGATTGAGGCAGGTCCATGAGCATACCCACCATCAGCATCGACACCAGCGCGTTGGCACCGCTCAACGGTTGTGTCATAGAGGCGATCCAATCGGGAATCTTCACGTTGGCGACGGTCAACGCAATCATGAGCAGATACGTGTCGAACGGCACCGAGCCGAAGAAGCTCTTGCCGATGGTGCGCAGCAATGTGCGGCGGGCAAGCCGTTTGTCGTCGCGATCCTTGGGCTTTTCGTACGGCAAGGTGGGCTCCGAACCGGCGTGTTGTTCGGCAAGTGTTTTGCCGGGCTGAATATGCAGCAGTTGCTGGGTGAGCACATTGGTGCCGGCGGCCACCATCACGCAGTTGCCGATATCAAACATCGCAGCCGGCACCACCGCGCCCGCACCCCAGAATGACTGGACGACCGGAAAAGAAAAACAGCCGAGATTGAAGCCGGCGCCGTTGAGCATCAGGAAGGCGCGGTCGGTCACATTGCGCTTGCGGGTGGCCAGAAAGATGAACATGATCGGGATAAAGGCAAACAGGAATGCGAATACCGAAATAAGCAGCAGTGAGATGTCATGAGGATTGGTGGCGAACGAGTATACGATGGCACCGGGCAGTACGATGTTGAATTTCGCGGTCTGCAACACACGATAATCCTTCTGCCCGAACAGGCCAAACCGCTTGAACAGATAGCCGGCGAGAATGATCAGCAACAGACCAACCGACGTAAGAATGGCGGACATGCACTTCTCTCCTTGGCTCACACAGGTTCAAACCCACAATGCTGTGACCATTATTATTTGCCGCCTTGGCATTGTCATATGTAGAGGCGGCCGCAAGGGCTTGCAATTGCCTCACGCATATACGAAGAGCCTCCCGGAATCGTTGGCAATCCAATGCTTCCAGGAGGCTCAAGCCGGTGCACGAGATGGGACTTGAACCCACACGTCAAAGACACAGGAACCTAAATCCTGCGCGTCTACCAATTCCGCCACTCGCGCGTGCATATCCGCGTTTCCACAGGTGTGGAAGATATGCAAAACCCTAGGCCGGACAGCCATTACAGACCAGCCAGCCTAGGGCATCCGAGCCACTTGTCAGAATCGAACTGACGACCTGCTCATTACGAGTGAGCCGCTCTACCGACTGAGCTAAAGTGGCTTGGTTCGCGGAAGGCATTTCGCCAGCCGCGCACAAGAAGTCAAGTATAAGACATCCCCGCGAAAAGTCCAATCGGTGGGTTGGCGGTTGTGTCGCGACCGCTCGGTTGAAGATGACGGTTGCGTCGCGCCACGAACTGTTCGATAATGCAAACGATGGCAATCCGACATCGCTGACTGATTTTTGTTCTGTTCATGTCCGAATTTGTGAGTATTCTGTTTGGTGATACGGAGCGCATCCGAGCCGTGTGCAAGGGCGCTCCAGTCACTGATGAAAGGAATGGAATCCTATGGCCATCAATCCGCCCGTTGACGCCACCCAGACCCCCGAGTGGGCCGCCCTGCAGAAGCACTATGACGAGCTTAAGGCCGAAGGCGTGAGCCTCAAGAAGTGGTTCGCCGAGGACGCCAAGCGCGTCGAGAAGCTGTCCTTCGATGCCGGCGACCTGCACTTCGACCTGTCCAAGAATCTGATCAAGCCGGAGACCCTCCAGCTGTTCGCCAACCTTGCCAAGGCCGTCAAGCTCGATGAGCGCACCAAGGCTATGTACACCGGCGTGCACATCAACAACACCGAAGACCGCGCCGTGCTGCACACCGCGCTGCGACGCCCGGTCGAGGACGAGGGCAAGTACATCGTCGACGGTCAGGACACCGTCAAGGACGTGCGCGAGACCCTCGACAAGATCTACGCTTTCGCTGAGGACGTGCGTTCCGGCAAGTGGACCGGTGTGACCGGCCGCAAGATCGAGACCGTGGTCAACATCGGCATCGGCGGCTCCGACCTGGGCCCCGTCATGGTGTACGAAGCTCTGAAGCCTTACGCTGACGCCGGCATCTCCGCCCGCTACATCTCCAACATCGACCCGAACGACTTGGCCGAGAAGACCAAGGGCCTCGACCCGGAGACCACCCTGTTCATCATCGTCTCCAAGACTTTCACCACTCTGGAGACCCTGACCAACGCTCGCGAAGCCCGCACCTGGCTGCTCGAAGAGCTCACCGCCAACGGCGCCATCGCCGAGGGCGACGAGACTCAGAAGGCCGAAGCCATCAAGAAGCACTTCGTCGCCGTCTCCACCAACCTGGAGAAGGTCGAGGAGTTCGGCATCGACCCGAACAACGCGTTCGGCTTCTGGAACTGGGTCGGCGGCCGTTACTCCGTCGATTCCGCCGTCGGCACCTCCCTGGCCGTGGTCTTCGGCCCGGCTCGTTTCGAGGAGTTCCTGCACGGCTTCCACGAGATCGATGAGTACTTCGCCAACACCCCGTTCGAGAAGAACGTCGTGGTGCTGCTCGGTATGCTGAACGTCTGGTACCGCAACTTCTTCAAGGTCGCTTCCCACGCCGTGCTGCCGTACGACCAGTACATGCACCGCTTCCCGGCCTACCTGCAGCAGCTGACCATGGAGTCCAACGGCAAGTCCGTGCGTTGGGACGGCACCCCCGTCACCTCCGAGACCGGCGAGATCTTCTGGGGCGAGCCTGGCACCAACGGCCAGCACGCCTTCTACCAGCTGATTCACCAGGGCACCCAGCTCATTCCGGCCGACTTCATCGCGTTCGTCAACACTCCGAACCCGACCAAGGATGGCGACCAGGACGTGCACGAGCTGTTCCTGGGCAACTACTTCGCTCAGACCAAGGCCCTGGCGTTCGGCAAGACCGCCGACGAAGTGCGCGCCGAAGGCACCCCGGAGGAGATCGTCCCGGCCCGCGTGTTCACCGGCAACCGTCCGACCACCTCCATCTTCGGTGTGGCTCTGACCCCGTTCGCCGTCGGCGAGCTGATCGCCCTGTACGAGCACATCACCTTCGTTGAAGGCACCGTGTGGGGCCTCGACTCCTACGACCAGTGGGGCGTCGAGCTCGGCAAGCAGCTGGCCAAGCAGATCACCCCGGCCATCTCCCAGGACGACGATGCCCTCGCCGCCCAGGACGCCTCCACTCAGAGCCTGATCAAGTTCTACCGCGCAAATCGCGAATTCTGATTTCGCTGCGCTTCATCAGAACTCACGGTTCTTGCGACCGCAGCTGTGCTGTCTGGTGAATGGTCTGGCGACCATTCACGTCGCGAGTTCTGATTCGGCCTTTTCTAGCTCCCCTCAATACAGAGAGGGGAGCTTTTTGTTTGTGTCTTAAGATGACTCTGGTGTGTACTTCGCATTCCCGCTATGATGGCATCCGGAACTGGGGTGATGTTAGCGGGGAATAACCATGGAAACACAGAAAGATTGGGATTCCCCAGTCGATGACTCCAACGACTTCGCCAACTCCAACGACTTCGACAACCCTGACGACTTCGACAACTCCAACGACTTCGCCGATAACTTATCAATCGCAGACTTATCCATAGACGCCGACTCAGCGCAGAGCGCTCTCGACAGTGGCCGCGTTGACGCATTGGATTATTGCTATGAAGGATTCGAGCCATTGCAGCCATCCGGTGAGCGACTCACTCTGGCCGACGCTGGGCCGTACTTCGCCAAGGCCGTAGACAATACCTATGCCGCGGATGACGCCGTGCGTATCGCCGCAGCAGGCCGGCGACAAGGATGCCGTACACAAAGCCGCAGCCACCGCCCACGATCGTGCTCAACAAGCGGCCGAGACCTTGGCCGCCCGCACGTGGCCGAAATTGTTGACCAAGCCAATCCGACTGGTCATTATCGAATACCAGGAACGCGCGTCGTTCTATGCGAATCTGATGACCAATCGCAATGCCGAGGCCATCGATTGGATAGTGTTCGAGCTGTTCCGGGAATCCGGCGCGCAATCAGCAGTTCGCAACCCCATAGTCTAGGCACTCATAGCGTGTCCCGAGACGGATGGGATACGCTGAAGTTACTAGTGAAAGGTGGTGTGTTATGACAGCTGTAGAAAGTTTGCCCGCCTATGCTTCGGCCGAAGTCGTGGCGAAAAGCAAAGGCGACAATCTGATTAGCATGATTAACGCTTACTTGGCCGGGTATGCGTCGGCTGGTTTGCCTGCCGATGCCGAGAATGCGGGTAAGGCGTTGTGTGCTTTGCCCACTGATACAGTGTTGCGCACTGATGCGGATTTTGACGCATTTGAACGTGAGGTGTTGGGCGATGATTGAGGTCGCCTACTCGGATTTAGCCAAGTCCGACGTTAAGCGTTTGAAACGGTATCGTCGTGACTATGCCGCTGAGGTGTTGCGTATCGTGCGTGAGGAATTGCGTGTGAATGGGTGCGTGTCCGAAGCGTACAGGCCTCATGAGCTAACGAATCGTGACGCGCATTACTCGGGGTATCTGGAATTTCACGCCTTTGATGATGTGCTTGTGCTGTATTACCCGCCTTATCCGAACGGTTTCGTTCGTGTTGTGCGGGTGTGTACTCACTGGGAATTGCACACCGGTGTGCTCGGTGCCGAGTGGCCTGATCCCCAGGCTGAGACTGATGCCAAATCTGAACGTGGTTTGACTGATGAGGCTATCGAGGCTGAGTGGTTTAAATAGCTTATCGGCGTGCGGAGGAGGATGTGCGCGAGCATCGCTGGGTCACGGTCGTCTCGTTTGACCGTGACTATGTGCAGACCGGCAAGGTCGACTTGTCGGATAACCTACTGACTGTCACCTTCCGCGCCGGGTATCAAAGCGGCAAGATGCTGTACACCGCCGACGACCAGTGGCAGGGCTACCGCAAGTCCATAGGCAAGCGTCGATGGTTCATCGGCAACCAGACCGAGGTGCGGGCCGTTATCAGTCGCACCAGCAAGCGCCATCCGATTCGCACCACGATTATTATCGCCGTGCTGTTGGTCGTCTCGCTGGCGGTCGGTTATATGCTTGGCGGCGCAGGATCGGTCAGCAAGGTAAACCGTCCGACCGATGAGAAACTGACCATTGCCGTCGCGACCATTGCCGACAACTATGCCAACAAAGCCGAGCAAGCCGACTACGTTGCCTCATCGGTCAACGATATTGCCAGTAAAGAACTCACCCAAATCGATGCCTACCAAGTGAGTGAGGCCGATGCCTATCTGCGCCGCAAACTTGGCCTGCTGCGGCAACGGCACCGACCATTCCACTGGAAATCGTGCACATCGAGAATCGCAGCATTCAGCATGGCGGCGACAGCGATGCGTCGTCCGATGACGCATCTGGTGACACGTCACCCGGCGGCGCATTCGCCGGCAGCCGTCTGGAATGGGAATCCTTGTCACTGACCGACACGCATGGCAGCGAACGCCTGGCCGCGATTGATGTCAGCTACGAAACTTCCAACCCCGATCCAGTGCTCAATGCTTTTCAACTGAGCTGAGGTGTCACTTGTTCGCCTCATCCAGGCTCAGCAGGTCGTCGTCTGCGTCGTAATCGAAGAGCTCGCCGTAACGGCCCCACTCCACGGCGATGGCGAACTGCTGATGTGCCTCGTCATTGGCGTAACGGGCGCGCAGCAGGTCCAGCATGAGCTCGCCGCGGAGCTTGCCTTCCGCAGACTTCCGCAGTGCATGCTCAATGTTGCGCACCAGCGGCGCGTGCTCCATCGCCAGTGATGCAAACACCTGCTTGGCGCGCAGAATGTCCGCCTTATGCCAGGCGTCGCCCGCTTCGGTGATCTGCACATGGCCGTCGCGTACCACGATGACGCGCAGCATCGTACCGGCATCCACCAACGGGAACAGGTCGTCCACCTCGAACGAAAGAGCCGAGGCCAAGTCTGCCAAGTCGATGCCGTGAGGATGCTCGGCAACCACATCCAGCAGGCCGGCGAGTCCGCCCGGCGTGGCGTTGGGCAGCGGATGCTCCTTGATTTTCTCGATGGTCTTGGCGGTATGAAGGTCTGGTGCGTCCGTGACCGGTGCATTCGAGAGCGATGCCGATGGCGATAGAGCCTCGGCTTGTTGCGTAGGCTGCGAGGCCTGCCCGGTTAAAATCGTGTACAGTCGGTCTACCATCGCCTCGAATTCGACACTGTGACGGTCGCGCGGGCGCGGCAAATCAACACGCACATTGGCAATCAAATGCCCCGGATGCGAGCCCAACACCACCACGCGGTCGGCCATCTCCACGGCTTCCTCGATGTTATGTGTGACCATAAGCACCGACTTGATGCTGCGCTGTTCGCTCGACCACAGCTTGAGCACTTCCTGACGCAGGTTTTCGGCGGTCAGCACGTCCAGTGCGGAGAATGGCTCGTCCATGAACAGTGCGTCCGGCCGCAGCACCAAGGCGCGTGCAATGCCCACGCGCTGCCTCATGCCGCCGGACAGTTCCTTCGGATACGCCGATTCGAAGCCGTCCAGGCCGATCATGTCGATGGC
>JAIJEI010000051.1 GCA_022739095.1 Bifidobacterium sp. | reverse complement strand
CTGGAGACCCAGGACACGCTCGACTACTGCGCCAAGGTCGGTCTGGCCTTCGTGTGCTGGAGCCCGCTCGGCGGCTACCGTCATCCCTATGATGAGACCAAGTTCGACCCGTTCCGTGAGGTCGCGGCGGCCCACGGCGTGAGCTACCAGCAGGTCGTGCTGGCATGGGAGCTCGCCAAGGGAGATCACGTGTTCGTGATTCCCGGCGCGCACCGTCCCGAAACCATCCTCGACTCCCTGAAGGCCGACCGGCTCGAGCTCACCCCCGAAGAGCTCGCCAAGCTCGGCTGAACTTTCTCAGCTCCCCTTGTCAGGGGAGCTGTCTCGCGTAGCGAGACTGAGGGGTAGTCGCTGGAGTAGTCCCGGGTAGTCCCGCAAGGAGATAATTATGCGTAAAAAACTCATCCTCGACCTCGATACCGGCATCGATGACGCGCTCGCCATCGCATATACCCTAGGCAGTGCCGACGAGATCGATCTGATCGGTATCACGGCCACCTACGGCAATGTCGCGGTGCCGCTGGCCGCGCGCAACGCGCTGGCGGTACTGCACTTGTTCGGTCGTGACGACGTTCCGGTCTATCCCGGAGTCGACCATCCCATCGCCCCGGCAACATTGCCGAAAATGCGTGGCACCACACCAGACGAGCGGGCTCAGGCCTACGCGCGCTGGCAGAACGGCGGCGCGGACGGCTGGCAAACGGACGCTTCGTGGGCACCAACTCCCGGCTCGGTGGCGGTCCACCATCCCAACGGCATCGGCGGCGTAATCATCCCCGATTCGCCGTGTGCTCCGGAAGCGCCGGGCTCGGCGGTCGATTTCATCATCGCCGCCGCGCACGAATACGGCCCGGACCTGACCATCGTACCTACGGGCGCGATGACCACCATGGCCACCGTATTCCGCAACGCTCCGGACCTGAAGGATTCCGGCGTGAACGTGACGTTGATGGGCGGTGCGTTGACGCTGCCCGGCAATGTGAGCCCGGCTGCCGAAGCGAACATCTCCCAAGACCCAGAGGCAGCAGACTATCTGTTCAAGTGTGGCGCACGCACCACCATGATCGGCCTCGACGTGACCCACCAGACCGCGCTCACCCGTGAGAAAGCCCATGAATGGGCGTCTCTGGGGACGCCGGCCGGCGACTTCCTCGTCACCATGACCGACTACTACATCGACTTCTACCTGAAGAATCAGCCGGAGATTCGCGGATGTGGACTGCACGACCCGCTGGCCGTGGCCGCCGCGCTCGACCCATCGCTGGTCACGACCTTCGGGTTCAACCTGCAAGTCGATCTCGAGGGCCCGTTCCGAGGCCGTACCATCGGCGATCGTTCACGGCTGCAGGACCCCGACAAACACACCCAAGTCGCATTGGGAGTCAATGTGCCGGAATTCCTCGACCGTTTCATGACCCGCGTCACCGCAGCCGCGCGCGGATAAGCGTTACGCTTCGGCAGCCGTGGTGGTTGCCGAAGCGTCGGTTGGCCGTGCTTTGGCCACGCTTCCCTCCTGAATCTTTGCGATGGCGCTTTTGTCTCACCTATTATCAATAACGATTCTCGTATCTAGAAAGATAGCGATGGTAGAAAGATGAGTAGAGGCCTTATGCAAAGTAAGACAAGATTACTGAATGGACTCGCGCTGCCTGTAAGCAACACAAATCTGGGGGCAACAAAGTTGCTGCCATTATGGGAGCTACGGCAATGAGTGTCGCCATGATGGGAGCGTCGGCAGCCGTTGCTGTTGCACAGGATATACAACCGCATGACAACGTTGCCGCAGAACCGGCAAATATAGATACCAGCCGGTTGCGTGACAATCTTCCCGATACTGTTCAGTCTCCCGGACGCAAAATTACCGCAATCAACACCGCTTCGGCCCTAGGCGCACTCGTCGGCGCGAAAGATGCCTCCGCTGACTACGTCATCACTGGAGGCACATACGTTGCCTCAACGTACGTCGAGGCTCATCGCACTATCCAAGATGTCCCTATAGCCGACTCCGCCACAGCAAGCGTACAAGACAATCGCGTAACAGTAACCAACCAAACCGGGCCGTTTTTCGTACAGGCGACTGATAGTTCGGAATCCGCAACATACGGTACCGATTTCACGTATTTCACTGCTGATGGATTAAGCGAGGTCCAATTCAAAACCAGTAAGGCCATGACAGTCGGCATGGTTGATGCCTCCAAGCCCACAACGGCTGAAACGTTATCGGCCTCTGACGTTGCAGTCCATCTCACGTTAAGCGGCGTGAATATCGATATTCCAGATACCTATGACGCCGCTCCAGCCGCCTTGCAAATGCTTGGCGGGAATAAAGACAACACGTTGACTCTTGCCGGAGATACCGAGAATCGTCTTGTCGACAGGTCTTCCAATGGCGTTGATGCATCTGCTGGTGTCACCTTTAACGGGAACGACTCGCTCTATGTGCAAGGTGCCGACTATTTTGCGGGCATTTATGGCAGTGGATTGACGTTTAACGGCGGCCGTATCGAAGCGCATGGCGGCGTTGGTGCGGTGGGCATCGACACCGACAGTGATTTTCAGCAGTCAGGTGCGGAAGCAGGCGATTATGTGGTCAATGATGGAACCATCACGGCTGTAGGCGGAAACGGCGTATCGGGTACGCCATTTGGCGACACCGGTGCAGGTGCCGGATTCGGAGGCGGATCGGGCTCCAACCTGAGCGGTCTGACGATCAATGGTGGCCATGTGACTGTCCTTGGCGGAAAAGATGGTAAGGGATCGGCGGCTGGCATCGGTGGCGGATACCTGAGCACAGCAAAATATGTGACGATTAATGGCGGATGGATTGACGCGCGCGCAGGCAGCGCAGCATCCGATGCCATCGGCAAGAGCCAAGGATGTGCGGACGGTAACGCGCTGGTGTATATCACAGGCGGTGCGTTTGCCGACCGTTCGGCCACGTATGCGCAATACGATGCATCGGAAAGCTGACTAATCCTGGTCAAGTTGCCTCGCAGGAAATCTTTGAGGCGTCGCGCGTGGTTCCCAACCTGGACGATGCGACCAGTGAGCAATACCTAGCGCTGGTTGTTGGAGAACAGCTGGTGAAACACGACGTAACAGCACTGTCGATTGCGGCTGCCGATGCGCGGAAGATATACGATGGCACGCCATTCACGCCAGCTGTGACCGCCGCGTATACGGATGGCACAACCGCTCGGTTGACAAATGATAACAGCCAGATTGCATTCTCCACCACGCCGAAAGCCGCAGGCGAGTATGCTCTGTCTGCCACGGTAACGGTTCAAGGTTCGCAAGGAGCACTCGATGGTAACTGCCCTTCCGACAGGTACGTACACCGCCGGCTATACGGCGAAACTGGACAATGCGAAGGTAACTATTGCGCGTAGAAACGTAACCATTCAGGCGTGACCTGTTACAAAAACTGAAGGTGCGAAAGACCCCTGCATTGACGTACACGGTTCCCAATACCGGCAGTGACGAGGGCCTGGTTGCCGGCGAAACGCTGAGAGGTTCATTGGTGCGTAGGTCTGGCGAACGGGCGGGAACGTATCGCATTGAGCAGGGCACAGTGGATGACCGGCACAATCCGAACTATCGCATTACGTTCCGTGGAACAGATGATGGTGCGTTGACGATTCAGGCCGCGCGCAATGGTAACAATGGTAGGCCGGATAAGCCAACCAAGTCGGGCGGTTGTTCGCTGGCGGCAACCGGCAGCGCGACCGATACGTTGACCGCGGTAATGGCATGTCTCGGAGGATCGGGGCTGGCGCTGTTGCTGATTGCGATGAAGCGCCGATTGAAGCGTTGAGTTCCGGGCCTCAGCCGAATACGTAATGGGTCTCTTCCGAACTGTTCAGTGTCGGAGGAGACCCATTACGTATTGGTGTTTGTGTTGCATGCAAGGTGGCTTTATCCGGCGCGTATATGTTTATGCGCTTCAATATGCTGGAGTGTTAAGTGCATGATGGTTTTGTGGCAAACAACGAGGTGTATGGATGGTTACCGCTAAAGATGTGGCGAAGCGTGCTGGAGTCTCTCAGGCGACGGTGTCGTATGTGATGAGCGGCAGCCGTCCCATTTCCGAGGAAACGAAGAAACGTGTGCGCAAGGCCATGGACGAATTGGGATATGTGCCCAATATCAATGCGCGATCGCTGGCAGGAGGCAAGGTTGGTGTTATCGGTGTGCTGGTGCGCATGGATGAGAATACCGATTTGGCTGAACTCCGTCCGTTTTTGGTGGTGATTATGGAGGAGGCCCGCAAACGTGGGTCCAGTGTTATGCTCGTACCGGCCGATGAAGGTACGGAAGGACTAAGCCGTATGGTTCGTCAAGGCATGGTGGATGGAGTGCTGGTGTTCGATATCGAATGGCATGACGAACGGCTACCTGAAATTGCGCGACTTAATATTCCTGTGGTTCTGATAGGTACGCCGGAAAATGCGCATGGTTTGCCATGCGTGGATGTCGATTATCGTCGGGCTGCCCAACTGGCGGTGAATCGTTTGGCTGAGCAAGGTGCTCGACGCATGGTACTGGTTGCGGACTGGGGGCGTAGCCCCAATCGTTATTCGTTTGCCAAGTTATTTGCCAGTGAGTCGCGAGTGGTAGCACAGGTGCTTGGTATGAACTATGAGATGTTCATGCCGCCAGAACAGGGGTGGTGTGGTATCTGGGCTATGGGCGATGTGCTGAAGCGCATTGTCGCGTGCCATGGCGGTGTCACAGTGCGTACGCCGCGTGCATTGGATTCGCTGCTGCAGCTTTGTGTGGAAATGCGGATTAAGCCGGGACATGACTTTTATTTGGTCGCAGTCTATGTGGACGGTTATGAAGAGGCGCTACGCGTGCCGGTGGATAATGTAGACCCGGTGCCGCAACCAATTTCCAAAGCCGCCGTGGATATGCTGTTCGAACAGATTGATGGTCGAAGGATAAGCGATCGACTTCTGGTTCCGCCGCATATTACGATTCGTAGCTGAGTTGTATGTCTTTTCTTTGGCTTCATGGGATTCCTGTTATCGCATAATTGATACGCATCAACACGCCGGTGTTGCGTACATCGGAATCAGTGATATATTCATTTATGCGCATCAATGTTGAAGCGCATAACCAATTGAAAAGACAATAGTTATGAGGGATATCACAGTAAAGGTTGCTCTCAAAACTGCAGTGGCGCTGACTGCTGCTGCGGCCATGGTGGTGCCAATGGCGGCATGTGGCTCTGGAACCGCAGGCGATTCCGGCAAGACCAAGATTTCGTTCTATTCCTACTTTAAAGACAGCCAGATCGGCGATGTCGTCAAAGGATTTGAAAAGAAGAACCCCGATATCAAACTCGATATCCAGTACGGCTAGGATCCTGCGCAGTATGTCTCGACGCTGCAGACTCGTCTTGCAGGTGGCAAGCCGCCGACCATCTTCAATCTGACCATGGATAACCGCACTGACGTCATGAAGTCTGGTGCCGCGCTCGACATCTCCGGTGAGGACTTCCTCGACGGCATCGACGAGACCAACTTCGCGCTGTTCCAGCAAGACGGTAAAACCTATGGCATGCCGGTTTCCGCATGGGTGGGCGCATTCTTCTACAACAAGGATATTCTCAAGAAGGCCGGTTACGACGAATTCCCGAAGACTTGGGATGAATTCATCGAAATGGGCAAGAAAATCAACGATTCCGGGAGCACCGCTTTCCTAGAAGATTTCAACACTCAGATTGCTGGTTCCTTCACTGGATTGTTGGCCAGCTATTATGGTGAACAGGGCAAGTCCGGTGACCTTGACGAAGATATCTGGAACGGCAAGTCCACTTTCGCCAAAGATTGGACTCCGGTATTCGAGAAGTGGGAGGATGCCGCGAAAGCCGGTGTGATTCCCCAGAAGTCCGTTGGCTTGTCTGCTGATCAGGTCAAGCAGGAGTTCGTCAGCGGCAATCTCGGTGCCATGCGTTCCGGGCCATGGGATTTGTCTGATCTACAGAAGTCCGGTATCAATTTTGGCGTAGTCCCCTTCCCTGCTTACAGCAAGGACGATGGCCAGTGGATTAACGGTGGCCCCGATCAGGGCTTCGCCATTGCTGCCAAGGCCTCCGACAAGGAGAAGGCCGCTGCTAAGAAATTCCTCGCTTACCTTAACAGCGAGGAAGGGCTCAAAGCCTTCACCTCTGCTGCCGGTACCCTGTCGCTGTCTAACAAGTACAACGCCGAGGCGCCCGCTGAACTGAAGGATGTAGTGGACAACTACTTCAAGCAGAACAAGTTCTACTGGGTCAATTGGCCGAAGTCCCCGACAGTGATGTTTATCGAAGACATCGCTCAGCAGCAGAAGATCGTTCAGGGTCCGATTTCCGCCAAGGATGCCGCCAAGGTCCTCGATGCTAAGTGGGCGACGCTGAAGTGACCATCAGATAATCGATTCCTTTCTCTCTTTCTCCTGATAAGGCCGTGCCGATCTCCCGTTCGGCGGTAGGCACGGCCTTGCTATGTGAAATACACCATCTTCTTCCAAGGACGTACCATGACCGCTGCAACCATTGGGCATGCTTCCAAACCAAAATCCAAGCGTGCATCATCGTTATGGGCAGAGAACCTCTCCTCGCTATGGTTCCTTCTGCCGATTATCGTCATCTTCTTCATTCTTACCGTCGTTCCGCTGGTACAGTCATTTTTGCCACGCGCGATGAACATGATTTGGATATGGCACTCAAGATCGCCGATCGTGCGGCCGAGATTGGGGGAGAGCACTTCCTGAGTATTGAATTCGCCGAGACAAGCGCTGCTCTGGCACGTACGCTGAAGCGGATTAGTCGTGAGGAGGACGCTCAGCGTGTGCTGGACCGTGTGGTGACCAGCGCTGATTACTTCTTGGAGCTCGGCATCGATTTGCCGTACCAT
Organism: Bifidobacterium sp.; assembly: GCA_022739095.1. Taxonomy (GTDB): domain Bacteria; phylum Actinomycetota; class Actinomycetes; order Actinomycetales; family Bifidobacteriaceae; genus Bifidobacterium. Next base: position 4,556 of record JAIJEI010000051.1, on the reverse strand, counting down.
GAGGTGTCTTACGAGCAGTCCATTACTGCTCCACTGGTAAGTCTGTTGCTGGAAGCGCATCGCATCACCGGTCGTACTGAATACCTTGATGGAGCTCTGGAACGCTTGCGTTGGTTGCTGGCATTCAGCGGGCCTCAACCGGACTCGCGTCTCTATGGAGTGGCGATACGCCACTGGGACGGCTACTGGTTGGGCATCAACCGTCAGTTTGGCGATGTGTTCCCCCATTATTGGTCCACATTGACCGCTGAAGTATTGGCGCGGCTGCCACAAGAAGTACGTTCTCAGAAAACTGATGAGATAGCCATGACCATTCTCGAAGCCAATATGGCCAATTACGGCAATGATGGTTCCGCCACCTGCGCCTATGTATTCCCCTCCAACGTAGATGGGCGTGCCATGCATCAGGCTGATCCGTTGGCCAATGACCAAGACTGGCACCTCGATATCTGGATGCGCATGATTGCCGAAGAGGGATTCCCCACGGATTAAACCGTCCAGTGCTCTGTTCTGGGCACGCCATTGCAGCGGTGGCGTGCCCTTTTGCATACATCCATTCAATGAAGAAAGAGTCTGAAAATCTATTCCCCTGACGCAGTAGGCAGTCATCCCCAAGCAGACTACTCCGGAACCCGATACAGTCGACAAAACTGGTCTTGATGCACCGATTAAAGTTGTGGATAGTGGGGTATTGGATCTTAGACAGTACACTGATGCATCCGTAGCTGCTTTGAATAAGGCTGTGACGAACGCCCGTGCAGTGTCCAAGGACAATAAGGCTACCCAACAGCAAATAAATGTGGTATGTAAAACGCTAGGTTGAAAACCGGCGGCCAGAAAGTTTCTTGTTCGGATGGCGTGCGTGCGTTTCTCTGGTTGAAGCGTTTTACTCGGAGACGTGGGTGTCAGCCAGAAAGTTACCCAAAATATAGGACGATATTTCAACCTAAGACTTACCAAACGACCCCTGATTGCGGCCTTAATGTCCTAACCAGAGAATCACCAAAACTCAACCACCTATTTCACATACCCGAAAAATCAGAAAAAAGAATCAGATGATCGCTGGATTTTCCCTGCTCTTTTCGATTTGACGTTTGAGATATTTGCCCAGCCCATCCACGCACCAAAGTGGGATGTTCGTCAGCCAATCCTGTTTCCTATAGCCTATTTCTCCTATGCGGATACCGTGGAGCCCGTATCTGTTGCAGACATACGAGAGGCTTCTCGCACGAATGTTGGAAGAGGATTTCACTTCGATGGGGAAAATCTCGTCTCCCTGTTCCATTACGAAATCTATTTCAGCATTTCCCTGAGGATTTGGGTTAGCCCAATAGCGGGGTTTGATTCCTTGAGCTACCAGCTGCTGGCATACGTATTGTTCTACGAACGCGCCCTTGAATTCGGAAAAGAGTTTCGACTTGTTCACCAGAGTATTCACGTCGAGACCGGACAGTGCGCCCAGTATACCCGTGTCTTCCAGATAGATCTTGAACGTGTTAAGACTCTCATATCCGGTCAGAGGAATATGCAGAGCATCGAGGCGGGGGACTTTGGTAATGATCCCGTAGTCCGTCAGCCAAGTGAGCGCTTCCTCATATTCGCGGGCGCGGGCTCCCTGCCTGACAACACCGTAAACGAATTTGCGATTCTCCTTGGCAAGTTGTGATGGCAGTGTGTTCCATACAAGACGGATACGCTCGCCCAGCGTATATGCGGCATGCTTGGAAAAATCAAGATCGTAGGCGTTGAGAATATCTTGTTGGACGGTTCGCACATCCTTCGGAATCCCGTTATCTAGGTGGGCGCTTAACGCTGCTGGCATGCCGCCGACCCACATATAGGTTTTGAGCAGGTCATTCAGTCGCGGTTCGAGCGCCTGTGGAATGTCCTCGAACCGTCCTTCACGTATGGTGTCGGCGATCATGTCTTGTCCGATGCTGTCCAGATATTCGGCGAAGGAGAGCGGATGTAGGTTCATCATGGTGACTTTTCCTACAGGAAAAGAGGTTTTGCCGTGCTTGGATATTCCCATGTAGGAGACGGTGGCGATGATGTCATAGTCAGGTGCCTGCTCGGTGAAGTATTTGAGAGAGGTCAACGCGAGCGGACTTTCCTGTATCTCGTCAAAGAAGAGCAGTGTTCTGCCGGGGAGTATCCGTTGGTTGGCGGCGAGTTCGAGCTGACGGATTATTCGTTGCGGGTCAAGATCCTGCTCGAATATCCCGGATAGGGATGGCCGCTGCATGAAATCAACCGAGACGATGTTGTCATATTGTCCATTCGCGAACTCGTTGACAAGCCATGTCTTGCCTGTCTGCCGTGCGCCACGGATCAGGAGAGGCTTATGGCTAGGTGTGGTTTTCCACTGCTTGAGCGTTTTCAGCGCTTCTCGTTGGAGCTTCATAGCCTTTTTCCTATCATAAACGTGCTTTATTTACACATTTATCATATCATAAATGTGTAAGCGTCACACATTTTTTATAGTTTATTGCAGCCGCAGTAGTTTTAGCGCAACAGATACCAGCCGATCGGTACGGGTCTTGATCGCTTCGGCATCCCATTTGGTTATCTGTGAGGCTCAGCCATATTACGCGGTATAAACGTTAAGGAGCAATCAAAGGGCGGTCTTTCTGAGGCTAATCTCAGGAAGACCGCCCTTTGCGCTGGAATAAATCGAGTGTGGAACTCGGTATTGGTTTGAAAGACTGTTTACAACCCGGGAATCAGACCGCCGGGCGGATCGAGCGTGAGGTATTGCTCCTCCAGATCGATGTCGGGGACCAAGGCCTCCACGAACGGGACCAACGCGGTCTTTTCGACCACATCTTCGCCCTTGGAATTCTGGCCGGTTACCACCGTCTCGGTCAAACGGATCTTGAGCAGGGACTGAGCGGGGGAGTCGACCACATCCACCACTTTGCCGACCACTTGGCCGGCTGGCAGTCCCAGACCGTTGCCCTCGGCCATGCGGGCCTCAAGGCCGATGAGGTCTTTGGGATACCATTCGTCGGCTTCGAGCATATCTTCCGCGTCGTCGGCCTCGCCATAGAGCTCGACGCCGTTTAGGGCCTCGGCGGCATTGCGGTCGTCGACGCCCTCAAGCTTGAGAATCCAACGATCCTTGAACGTGCGCGAGCCCTCGACGATGTACTCGGTCTCGCCATCCTGGCTGTAGAGCACGGAGTCCGGCTCGAAGCGCCACTCGGGATCATCGGTGTGCAGGCGCACGGTGACTTCGCCCTTCAGTCCCTGTGCGCGGCCAATACGAGCGACCCTCAGCAACTCGAGTTGCTGAGGGTCGTCGTGCATGTCTTGCTGTGCCATGCTGTGAATCGTTCCTTATCGGTTATCGACGGACGTCCATGATGTCAACGCGGACCTTGTGGTCAGACAATGCCTGAATCACGGTGCGAATCGCGTTGGCGGTGCGGCCGCCACGGCCGATCACGCGGCCGATGTCTTCCGGGTTCACGCGTACGCGAAGCAGTTCGCCACGCGCGTTCTCATGAGACTTGACGGAAACATCGTCGGGAAAATCAACGATGTTCTTGATGAGGTGTTCCACAGCCTGTGCAAGCATAGCTAGCCTTTCGTTTCCGCTCAGGCCTCAGCCGGAGCTTCTTCGGCGGCCTCTTCAGCCGGGGCTTCCTCAGCGGCGGCAGCGGCTTCGGCCTCAGCCTTGGCCTTGGCGGCAGCTTCGGACTTGGCGGCCTTCAGCTTCTGAGCCTGGTTCTCGACGGCTGCGATGCGGGCCTCGGCGTCCGGGCCAGCCTCAACGGTCTTCAGGGTGCCTTCGGCACCTTCAAGGCCCTTGTACTTCTGCCAGTCGCCGGTGATGTTCAGCAGCTTGAAGACGGGCTCGGACGGCTGAGCGCCGACGCCGAGCCAGTACTGAGCGCGGTCAGACTTGATCTGGATGGTCGAGGGCTGGGTGTTGGGGTTGTAGGTACCGATCTCCTCGATGACCTTGCCGTCACGCTTCTTGCGGGAATCGACGACCACCACACGGTAGAAGGCGTAGAACTTCTTGCCCTGTCGCTTCAGACGAATCTTGGTTGCCAAAATGGCTCTCCTTGTAATACTAGGTGTGCGGGTTCTCGGTTTGCCATGTGGGGCATGGCCGGCCGGAATCCACGTGTCCTCGCGGCTCGGGGTGTAGAGGGCGCCACGCGCGCGCGAATAACCGTACCAGTGTAACGCGGAAGCCGGATATTGTGCATCGGTCCGGTCGTGACGCACGGAATCGCCGGACGGACGGCGTGTCGGCGGCGCACCCGTCGTCTTCATGACTGATAGCCTGATTGATGGCAGTGCGAGACGGGAAAGGGGGCGCTGATCGATGGGTGAGTGTGTGATTGGCCCCGGTGCCCGGGCGCGTGTGGATGCGGACGACGGATTCTTCTTCGGCATGGGGGCCTTCGAGACCATCGCGGTATCCGGAGGCGCGCCCGTGTTGTTGGACGACCATCTGACGCGTTTGGGTGAGACGTTGCGATACCTCGGCATCGAGGCGCGTCGCGCCGATCTGGAGACGATGGTTCTCCGCGCATGCGCCG
>JAIJEI010000050.1 GCA_022739095.1 Bifidobacterium sp. | reverse complement strand
ATGGTGGATAAGTGGAAAACCCAATGATTCCAAGGGGTATGGAATGTGCATAACAGTGGCTACCGTCGGTGGATAACCGCACTTTCTTGCAGGTTATCCACTGATCGCACAGCTGTTATCCACCGTCTCTGGGTTATCCACATCGTCTCTGGCGTGTCGTCCACTGTCAGCAGTCGATTTCTGCTTCGTTTGGCGTGTATAAGTGCACGGTGAAGTGTATAACTCCGCGCATTAGGCATATTTGCTACTGGGAAAGGTCCCGAAATCGCCTTCGAACGCATAGCTACACTCAGCAGATGTATTCAGCATGGCAATAGACCCACTTAGGCACCGGCGAATGATTTTCCCCCGCTTATAAAGTCGGCAAAGGCCCAACACCTGTCCCAACGCCGACGCTACTGCACTGGCAGCGTCGGCAGAGGCCCACAACTTGACACAGCAACGACGCTAAAACCGCCCAGCATCGTTACACGTCCAAGTTTTGGCCGCTAACGACGCTTAATGAACGCTTAGCGTCGGCAGCAGGTCACGCACTGGTTCTCCACCGACGGTAGCGCTCCTTAGCGAAGCAAGCCCGCCACTCTTTGGCACATCACCGACGCTGAGAGAACCTCCAGCGAAGCCAACCAGCCAACCGCTGGCAACATGACACCACCCACACCCCTCAGCGAAGCCAACCTGCCAGCGTATGGCACCCCAACACCGCTGAGAACACCCACCCCACCAGTGCACAAAAAGGCTGGTCATAGCGGTTGCGATGTAATTGCATCGTAACCGCGATGACCAGTCTCGGGGGTTGGACTGCAACAAGCACCGAATGAATCAGATGATGATGCCGTTGCAGTGATCGACTTCGTGTTGGATGATCTGCGCGGTCCAGCCGGCAAAGGTGGCGTGGCGGGCGCGGAACCGACGGTCCTCATAATTGACCTCGATACGGCGGTAGCGCAGTGTGCGGCGTTCACCGGTCAGCGACAAACAGCCTTCCTGGGTATCGAAGGCACCATCCGAAGCGGTGATCCCGGGGTTGAGCATCACCGTGATACGGCCACCGAGATCTTCGTCCACGAAGGCGATAAGGCGTTTGCCCACGCCGATCATGTTGGCGGCCATGCCCACGCAACGTGACCGGTTGGCCTCCAACGTATCCACAAGGTCTTCAATCACCTGCTCATCACCGGGACCAGCCGGTTCGGAAGGCGTGCGCAGGAACGACCGCGAAGTCATAATAGGACGTTGCATACTGGAATCACGCTTCTTCGTGCCAGTGGGGATCTTGGGCGAAGCTGCGGCCCTCGGGGTTATCTATTGCAGCGATATCAGCCATGTCCTGATCATCGAGTTCAAAAGCGGTCAGGTCAAGGTTCTGGCGCTGACGCTCCGGGTTCAGGGACTTCGGGATGGCCACGGCGGTGCCGATATCTTGCCCGTTCGCTCACGTTGGGTTTCGCCATTTCCGGGAGAAAAACAACAGTGCGGTGATTCCCATAACGAGAATCACCGCACTGTTCTGTTCGCGATTATTCACGTGTTGCTATCTGCGTCGTGCGCGTTATCTACGCACCGCCATCTGCGTCACCGCAAGACCGGATGCCTTGCGGTCGGCTGCGTCAGCGAAGAGCCAGATTGGCGGCGCCGATCAGGCCGGCATCCTGGCCCGCGACTGCGGCGACGATCTTGGCGTGGCCACGGTAGGCGCTGCCTTCCAGGAAACGCTGGTAGTTGTAGCGGGCCGGCTCCAACAGAATATCGCCCACGGCCACCACGCCGCCGCCGATCACGAACAGGTCCGGATCAAGCACGGCGGAAACGGCGGCCATCGTGCGGCCGAGCCATTCGCCGATCTTGCCGAAAGCGTACAAGCCAAGCACGTCGCCCTCCTGAGCGGCCTGGGAGACCATCGGGCCTTCCAGCTTGGTAATGTCCCCGCCGCACAGCTCCATGAGGCGCTTGGCGTCCTGCGGGCGACGACGCACGGCGGACTTGGCGAAGTTCTCCAGCGAAGTGCCCGAGGTGTAGCGCTCAGCGCAACCGCGCAGGCCGCAGCCGCAGTGGTCTCCGTCCGGGACCATGGGCAGGTGGCCGAGCTCTGCGGCCATGCCGAAGGAGCCGCGGTAGAGCTGGCCGTTGATCACGATGGCACCGCCGAGGCCGGTGCCCACGGTCAGCGCGACCATGTTGGAGCTACCCTGGCCGGCACCGTGCACGAATTCGCCCCAGCCGGCGCAGTTGGCGTCGTTTTCGACGATGACCGGAACGGCATGGTCGATCAGCACGCCGACATGCTCGGACAGATCGTAGTTGATCCAGGCCGGAATGTTGGCGGAGAAGGTGAGCGTCTTGCGGTCCGCGCTCACATTGCCGGCGGCGGAGATGCCGATGGCCTCGATATCGGTGTGGCCGGCGGCGACGGCTTCGCGGTAGATCTCGGCGATGTGCTGGTTGATGGCGTCGGCGTCCATCGGCGTGGGGACGCGCCAACGCTGGATGATGCTGTCGTTTGCATCGCAGACGGCAGCGGCGATCTTGGTTCCGCCGATATCAATGGCGAGCGTGGTCATGGCTTACTCCTTGAAGACTTTCGTAACGTGCCAGATAGCGAAAATAGTAGTGAGCCGCCATGACCTCCCACCGCGGATTTTCCGTGGTTCGTCATGCGTCGCGAACATTCCGCCGATGCGCTTCCTCATGCATTTCACCCGCTGCAAACGGGCGTCCCCCTTAACGCCGGCATTGGTGCGGACGGCGTGTCGGATCGGATGCATTCACTTTCACCGTCCTTGCGGATGGCATCGAAGAACGGCTGGAAACAAAAAAACTCCCGACATGCATCGCGGGAGTTTGGTGGCGACCCCGGCCGGACTTGAACCGGTGACCTCCGCCGTGACAGGGCGGCGCTCTAACCAACTGAGCTACGGGGCCGTGCGTACCTCGATGAGGCACAAAAGGATATGCTACAGCATCATCGGATCACGACACGCCGTCCGATACGTCGTTCCTTCCACCGGCGAACCGACCGCAGGTGCGGTGGACGGTATGCGGACCATATCGTTCGACCGCGCACGGTCGCACTCCCCATAAGACCGTAGCCGTCATGCGTCAACGCACGTTGTGCGACGACGCGGCACGACGCACGGCCACCGAGGCCAGTAAACCGATGAACAGCATGATGCCGGCGACCAGAAGCGTCCACTGGCCGCCTTCGATGAACCCTGAAGTCATCGCATCGGCAATCTTCGGCGCCTCGTCGCCGAATCGGGCCGCCGGTCCATCACCGCTGCGGAACACGCCGATCACTCCACCCGCCGAACCGCTGACCGCTTGGGCCAGACCGTCGCCGACCTTGGCGGGCAGTCCGAGGGACTCGAGCCGCGCCGGCAATGTTCCGTTGACGGCCATGGCCAACGACGCGCCGGAGATGGCCGAACCGACGGCGGTGCCGAGCTGTCGAACCGTGGACTGGGTGGCCGACCCTTCGCCGGACTGCATGATCGGCACTTCGGAGAGCACCACGCTGGTCAGCTGCGCGGAGGCGAAGCCCAGACCCAGACCGTACGCGGCCATGGAAACAAGCTGCCACCACACAGAGAACCCCACAGGCATAAGGACAGCGACCAGGGCGACGGCGATGATCTCGATCACAAGACCGAGTTGAATCACGCCGGCCGGAGTGAGCCTGGCGGCCATGACATGGGCCTGCGCACCTGCGACGATGGACCCCAAGCCCATCACAGCCAGCATCGCACCGGCCTGCAGCGTGTTGAGCCCGCGGGCGTTGATGAGATACAACGGCAGCATGAACACCAGCGCGAACTCGCCGGCGGCGATGGCCGCGGCCGCCAGATTGCCCCACGAGAACGTCTTGATGCGAAACAGGGTCATGTCCAGCATGACCGGCCAACCGGCTTTGCCCCGCGCGGATTCGAAGACGATGAAGACGGCCATCAGAAGCGCGCCGGCGATCAGGCAGATCGGCACCGGCGACAACCAGTCACGATTCCAGCTCAACCCGCCGAGTTTCAACTGCGTGGAGGTCTGCTTCCACCAACCATAGGTCTCGCCTTCGATAAGACCGAACACCAACAGGGCCGAGGTCAGGGCAGACAACACCACGCCCGGGATATCCACACCGACGCGACGGGATCGGGCATCCTGCGCGGCATCCGCGGCACCGGCGACCGAGGCGTTCCCACCGGTCTTCGGTACCAGGAAGATGGCCGACACAAAGACCGCGATGCCCAACGGCAGGTTCACCAGGAAGATCCAACGCCATCCCAAGGTCTCGGTGAACATGCCACCGAGCAGCGGACCAAGCGCGGCGGCCGAACTCATCACCGCGCCCCAGACACCGAACGCCGCGGCACGGTACTTGCCACGGAACAGGGCGGACACCGTGGACAGGGTGTTCGGCATGATCATCGCGCCTCCGATGCCCTGCAGCACTCGGGCGCCCAGCAGCATCCCCGCGCCTTGCGAGGCGGCGGCAAGCACCGAGCTCACCACGAAGATCACGGTACCGACTTGAAACACCAGTTTGCGCCCTCTGGCGTCGCCCAACTTGCCGAAAGGCAGCAACAACGCGGCAAGCACGATGTTGTAGAGCGAGGTGACCCACTGGGCGTCGGTCAGGTCAATGCCGATGTCATCGATGATGGTGGGAATGGAGACATTGACGATCGAGCTGTCGAGCACGATCATGGCCAGCCCCAAGGCCATCACCCACAACGCGCCCCACGGCGGCGCCTGGGTGGGCAGCGGCGACGAGGCCGCCGAATCCGATGAAGATGTCGTAGTCGTCGAAGATGTCGAAAATGCCGGGGACGCATCGACTCGAGTCTGACGTTGGGATCGTGATGAACAGTCCATGACGGGGTTTCCTCTCATTGCCATGATCGCGGCGCCTGATGCGCTTATCCGCCGTTCACAGTACATCCGCGGCGCGGACCGTCTCACCGGATATCAAGGAACATTCCGGAGGTTCAGCCATGGGCGTAACCTCGGCGGATCGCCGCAACGGCGCCATCGGGGACGGCCGCGTCATGCCGGATCGCGCCAGGCCGCAATCCAGTCCCCTACAAAAAAGACGGCGTGCATCCGCCGCATCGCACCAACATCCGAAAACAGAAACCGATCACACGCAACCCATCCGACGGAAACGGCAACGGCAACGGCAACGGAATCATGGCGGAGCCAGGAACGGAATCAGCCGGCAAAGCAAAACTACGTTCTCGCATTGGCGAAATCTTCCTCGACGGAAGTGGCGGCTGATATCGACGCGGATGCACGATGCGTGCGCGCGATGCGCAACTGCGCTTCGTCGAGGGTCTCCAACCAACGCAGTTCGGCTTCGGTGATGAAGATGCGATGGTCAAGCACCAGTCGGGCGTCCAGATCATCACCGTCCGTCTGACGGCGGGCGCGAGTCACATCATGTAGGAGCTGTTGCATGGATACTCGCTGCCGTTGCACCAGCGTCGACACATCCACGCCTGGCGTGACTACCGCGAACGCCAGTTTCATCACCAGCTCGTCGCGGCCGCGCTGCTCGGGCAATACCGGGGTGCGCCACCATTGCGATACCTCAGCATGGCCGGCGGCGGTGAGCAGCCATGCCACCGGTGAATCGGAGCGGGAATCGGAATCGTCGGGAACGTCATGTTCCGAGCCGTCGACTTGTTCGATCAAACCATCACGATGCAGTCGCTGCAACGTGGTGGACACCTGCCCCATGTTCAACGGCCATATGCTTGATGTGGTGCGTTCGAACCGACGCTTCAGTTGGTAGGCGCTTGCCGGTCCTTGTTCCAACAGCGCCATCAGTGCTTCCCGTATCGCCATGATGTTCCTTCGTCCTTCGTATATCATCCGGTATCGTACGGTCGGTCAATCCAAAGTTCGTCTGACCAGCTTGCGCGACGGACGTGCGGCCAGCCATGCCATACCCAAGCCCATTGCAGTAACGCCGATCAACAACGCGGCCTGCAGGTCCCAGCAGGGCACTGTGTCAAGCCATGCGCCGTCATAGCCGATGTGTCTGTACCAAGCCACATGAAATATCCCCAAGGCGAGTCCCGTAACCATGCCAGTAGGTGTTCCGGCCGCCAACATAATGGCGGCCTGCGCCAGCGTGAACCGCCGCAGGAAACCGGGGGATGCGCCCACGGCATGCATCGTGGCCAGATCACGGATGATTTGGATGTGCGCCAGCAGCAGCGAAATCACCGTAGCGGCTATCGCGAGCAGCATCAGCAATGCGAACGGCAGCAGCTCCGCAACCATGCCGGAAGGATCGCCGGTACCCCAGCTGTAGCGGTAGTGCTGACTGGTGCCATTCACCAGCGGCAGCCTGTCGTCAATGATCGATCGCAGCTTGTCCAGAGTCCTCCAGCCGGGGGCGTCGGCGAATTGCACCATATCGCCCACATACCTGAATGCGGTCAATCCCAGGCTTTGGGCGGTTTCCTTGCTCATCGCCAGAGGGAAGAACCCATCCACCCAAACTCCCGGCTTGCTCGCCGACCCAGTGACCACATCGGGGGCCGAGGAACCGTCGGGATTGTGCACCTTATGTGAGATTTCCAAATCCACGGTGCCGTCCTTGCGCAGCGTCGCCGCGTTGCCGACCACCACGCCGCCCTGGTCGAGCATGTCCGCCGCCTTGTCGGCATTGGCAAATCCCGACAATCGCATCGCATCGCCGGACATGATCAGCACGGAGAAACCCGTGTTAATCATAGTCAAGCCTCGATACAACGGGTGATAGGAACGCGATGCTCCCACGCAGTATGGCTGGGCGTTCGGATTATGCGCCGAAGCCACGTCTTGCCCGCGGTCAGGGTCGGAGCTCGTAATGCAATCCAATGGAGTCGCCAGTCTGGCAGTGGCATTCGGGAATCGGCGCATAAGCTCATTCGCCTCAGCGACATTCAACTTGTCGGCGGTCTCCGGCGGCACTTCCGCCAGTGCATACACAGGCTGGTGCGCGGTGACGGGCAGATCATCACTGATGGTATTCAGCGCCGATCGCACCACCGCACGATCCACGGCATTGTCAATCGGAACCTCAGAGGACACCACCGCATGCGAATGGCCATGCACCACTTCCATGGCATTCGACCGATCATTGGCAATCAGTGAGCAGGTCATGGTAAGCGCGTATGAGGCGACCGCCACGCTCACGGCGATAGCGGCCGCGGCGGGGACGAATCGACGGTGATGCTCGCCGGCATCACGCAATCCCATCCGTACCGCCAGAGGCAGTGAGGTGCCGTGGCGTTCGCATAATTGCGCGATCAGACGAATCAACTGGATCAGGCCGGCGAACGAGAACACGATGGCTCCGATCAGCAGCAATTGCGCGCCGATTGTCTCGGCCGGCAGACTACCGTAGTCGGCATCACCGAATTCCGGCATGGGCATGGCAAGGCCGCCCATGGCACAGGCCACGGCCGCGCCAAGCAATGCCGCGGTGGAAATCGCCGTCACCACACGATACAACCGAGATTCACGGCGGTTGCGCTCGCCGTTGTCCGAGCGGTCCTTCAATGCGTCCACCACATTCATGCGGCTGACGCGATGCGCCGGCATCCATGTGGCGGCCAATCCGATCATCACTGCCGTCAACGCGGCCAAGGGCAGCATCGTCCACGGAATCGTACCGGCGACCTCATGCACATAGGCGCCTTTCAGAGCCGGTGCGGCGGCATATGACAATCCGATGCCTGCGATGATGCCGATCATGCCGCCTGATATGCCAATAAACAAGCCTTGGAAGCTCATCGTGCGTCGAAGATCCGCGCCGTCGGCACCGCATGCGGCGGTCAATCCCAATATGCGACGAGACTGGTCGGCCGACACGGCGAACGCGGGGGTGATCAGGAATAGCGTCAGGGCAATCCCAAGAAAAGCCGTTACAGTGACGGATACCATTCGCATCAACTGCTGCTGCACGTCGATTTGACGCGGATATCGCTCTTCCGCACTCGGATAACCATCCGTCAGCACATGGCGCGAAACGGCGACCACCTGCAGCATGTTGAGCCGCTTGACCTGCGTCCACGTCAATGGCTCGCTGCCGACCAACAGATAATGCGCATCCACCCCATTACCGCCATCCGCCTCGACCATGCCTTTGAGCCAGCCGGAATACGTCCATACGTCAAGCGTCGAGGTGACATCGGCGATGCCGCTGATGCGCCACGCGCGCCGCGAGTTTTGCAGCACCGCGCCAATGCGTCCGTTCGTACTGTACGCACCTTGAAATGGAGGCGCGGTGAGCGTCAATGTATCTCCGACATTCAGATGCAGCCGCTCAGCGAGCGATGCGCTGACAACCGCCTGCGTGGTATCCTGCGGCGCGGCGCCCCGCGCAACGGGAGGCATTAACAGCGGCAGCGCATCATGTTCGGCCTCGCGCAGCTTGGCTCGTACCGCGCCGTCGAGGTCGGCGCCGGAGGAGCCGGCGGAGTCAGTGGTATCGGTGACGGCGGCATCAACCTGAATCTGATCGCCCGGCTGCAAGTCGCCGCCGGCGGTGGCGATTACCGTTTCCGAATCCCAATACCGCAGCAGGACGTCCTGGTCGGGCGTAATTGCGGCGATGTTCGCTGCGCTCGCGGGTTGTTGAGAGGGACTATCCACCCACCGCGAAGCCCCCTCGGGCGCCTGCATAAACGGCTGGCCGGTGTTGAGCACCGCCGTGGCGGTGAGCACCGCCTGCGCATTCCGAGGAATGGCGGCAAGGGCACGCTGACGGGAATTCGGCGTGCCTGTCAGCAGTGCCAGCCCCGCCACCAGCGCGGCGATAGGCAATGCGACCAACAATGTGGCGAATATGCTGCGCGCTTTGTGTCGCGTCATATCGCGCCAGGCGAGACGCGCGGCGGCGCGGCGACGCGGAAAATTGAAGAGCATCGATATCACCGTTCCCCGGGATTGTCGCGAAAGTCGTGTTGCGAGCTGTTGCGCGCATCGCCGGCATCGTCATCATCCGCACCATCGCAGGTGAACAGTTCGTCAAAGTCGGTCGCTCCTGTCTCGTCGGTGATGCGACCGTCGCGAATGAACACCGTACGATCGGCCCAAGCGGCAAAGCGAGGTTCATGCGTGACCATCAGCACGGCACAGCCCGCGTCGGCACGGCTGCGCAGCACCTCCATGACCTTCGTGCCGGCGGCGGAATCCAATGCACCGGTCGGCTCGTCGGCCAGCAGCAGGCGGCGTCGGCCCACCAAAGCTCGGGCGATGGCCACACGCTGCGCCTGACCTCCCGACATGTCCTCAGGCCGACGGAGCGCCAGTTCAGCGACGCCCGTCTCTCGCAAGGCCTCCAATGCGGCCTTACGCGCCTTGCGGATTGGCCAGCCGTCCAGTTCCAACGGGAACGAGACGTTCTCGATGGCGTTCAACGACGGCAGCAGATTGAAATCCTGAAACACGTAGCCGATCGACCGCCGTCGAAACCATTGCTGGCAGCTCCTTTCATCACACGTCCCTCGCATGGTGAAAGGGGCCTAACCAGCCATGGCTTCAAAGCGCAATAACCATGGCCCTGAAACGCAATAACCGTCAAAACCCGTGATGGCCCCCAGCCGCAATAGCAACGGACCACAACGAATCAAATATTCAATACAACAATGAGCGATATTACCATTGAACTTTTCCCAGAAGACGCACCAATTACTGCAGAGAACTTCGTAGGATTGGCTACGGGCGAGAAGGAATGGACCGATCCACTCACCGGTGAAAAGTCTCACGAGCCATTCTACAATGGGCTGATTTTCCACCGCGTTATCAAGGACTTCATGATTCAGGGCGGCTGCCCTCTGGGTACAGGAACCGGTGGCCCTGGATACAACTTCGATGACGAAATCAACAAGCACAGCTTTGCTGAGCCATATAAGTTCGCTATGGCAAATGCTGGACGCCGTCCCAATTCATTCACAGGTAAGCTTTCCGGCACCAACGGCTCTCAGTTCTTCGTCACCACTGTACCTACGACATGGCTTGATGGCAAACACCATCTTCGATGAAGTAACCGATGAGGCTTCCCGCAAGGTCGTCGATTCGATTAACGAAGTGGCTACAGATGCTCGCGATAATCCGCTTGAACCAGTGATGATTGAATCTATCGACATCGTTCGCTGACCACGCGTTTACGCGACATGTACGGTACACGCTGAGTTCGCATAAACGTACGTAAAAGCGCAAAAGGTTGTGCCCCGCCTATAAAAGACGGGGAGTCTACACGCACGCCTTCATCCTTCGTCATCACATCCATGCCTACTTTTACTGGCGAGAATGCGGAGAAAAGCTGAGCACGCATAAAGTTAGAAAGATTCATGCGAGACTGTGGGCCGCGCACAAAGAGCGGACGCCCCTCAGCTAGCCCTACGAGGAATTCTCCAGAATAGAAGCAATAGTTAAGCAAACCACCAGCATGTGCATCTGCATCGTCAGATATAGCTGCATTAAAGAGAGTGGAGAAGAGCTGCGCTTCGGACATTTCTATTCCAGCCGCCTTTGTGAAGTCACGGAAGAGCCCTACCCACGCATTGAGATCTGACGTGAAATTA
Source organism: Bifidobacterium sp. (assembly GCA_022739095.1). GTDB lineage: Bacteria > Actinomycetota > Actinomycetes > Actinomycetales > Bifidobacteriaceae > Bifidobacterium. The sequence continues at coordinate 994 of JAIJEI010000050.1, read as the reverse complement.
TTCGCGTGAGACATGCCCGCCAAATCGCCAGCTGGGTGGTGACGATATCTACTTCATGATGAAGTGCGCAGAGTTTATCTTCGAGGACTACCATAACGAAGATGGATGTGCCAACGGAGACATTTCCAGTACGCACGCGTACAGCATTCGTGGCTACCATACCAGTGCCAGCATCGCCCTCTGGAGGAGCAAGCACAGCTCCTGCTTGGAGAGTTCCCGTTGGATCGAGTCGTAATGCCCCTTCCTGGGTAAGCACTCCAGCCTCTTGACCTGCTACTAGAACTTCTGGAAGAATTTCGCGGATTTTCCAAGGCTGCTGCTGAACGTTTTCGAGCGATCCAAAGCGTTCAAGAAGACCTTCGTCATAGTTATGCGTTTGCGGATCAATAGGGAACATGCCCGAGGCATCGCCTACGCCCAAAACCTTGCGCCCTGTCAGCTGCCAATACACGTAGTCCGCCAAAGTCGTGATAAAGTCAATCTTGCCAACGTACTCTTCGTTGTTAAGAATAGCCTGATACAGGTGAGCTACAGACCAGCGTTGTGGGATATTGTATTGGAAAAGATTCGAGAGGAATTCGTGAGCTTCATGCGTATTTGTATTTCTCCACATGCGGAACGGTACGAGCCAACCGAGCATACGCATCCTGCACTCCACTCCACACCTCGTCAAGACTATACGTCCACAAACCATTGTCGAGATGGTTTTCCCACGCATGGTCTCCCTGAGTCAGAACATGATAATTGCGGTCAATCAGCACTGCCTTGAGGCGCGTCGAACCAGATTCCACTCCCAGAGCAGTATGTCCCTGCTCAATCTGCTCAATTAATTCTCTGATCTGAGCTGTCGTCTCATCTGTCATATCCCCTCACTACGCCGTAACGGTAAGTCGTATTTCTTATGCGCCTTTATGAGCGCCCACATAAAAGCCTACTACGTGGCTCTTAGTGTACATTCGCTCTCAAGCCACCACAAAATGTGAACGTTCACATT